>NZ_BOVK01000064.1 GCF_018403685.1 Xylanibacillus composti | reverse complement strand
AGCATTGATGCAAGGCTAGTGAGCTGGAAGAGGATATTCTCATCCGCACGCGCAAATCCCACCTGAATGAATTGATTGGACTGCGCAGTGAAATTCTATGGCTGAAGAAAGCGCTCGGTCCGCAGAAGGATCTAATCGCCAAGCTTAACCGCAGAGAAATGCGTCTTATTGATGATCAATTGCAGAAATACTTCAGCGATATTTATGAGAACGCCGTGAAAATCTCTGAAACCTTCGAGACATACCGCGACTTGATGGGCAACCTTCGGGAAGCTTACCAGTCCAGCCTGACCAACCGCGCGAACGAAATTATGCGGGTGTTCACTGCCTTGACTACCATCTTCATGCCCCTCACATTCATTACCGGGATTTACGGCATGAACTTCGAAACGATTCCTGGACTGCACTTGGCTTACGGGGCTGAAATTGCATTGGGCTTCATGGTGACCGTTGGCTGCTCCATGTATTTTCTGTTCCGCAAGAAAGGCTGGCTCTGACAAGAGGATTCGATATAATCTTCATCTATAAGGAATAATAGTCTCCGCCAATTCCAACTATCGGATTGGCGGTTTTTTCATCTATCAAAAAATCTCTGAAAAATTAGATTTTTCATTGCCGATTCGCTATATATTGCATATAATGGAATTGTTAGTATTCCATTATAAGGGTATCCAGGAGGGAGAGGTTACAACGCCAGTTCACTTATGAGGAGGGAATAAATGATTGGACTTGAAGGAAGACAGACTGGTTTCATTGCTCTGAAGTGCATGGAGAAGCTGCAGCTTTTCAAGGAAGAGCAAATCCTTTTCGCCGAGAAAACCGGCAAAACCACCGTAACCGTCTCCTTGTTGGACGGCAAACTGGTACATACCTCTACAACGCTGAGAGATATATTGCAGCAATGCTCTCCCTGGATAACCAAGGTCAATCGCAGTCAAATTGTCAATTTTCGCTGGGTGTTGTCTATGCGATGCGATCTGTATATTTACGGAAATTATACGATTCAATTATATAACTGCAAGCAGCCCATTCATGCTTCGCGGATGTATGCGAAGCAATGCTTTCAAATGCTTACCGGCAAACAGTTGAGACAATAAGCCAAAACTATGGGGGCACGTGACCATCGCCCTCTTTCAACAGCGTCTTAAGTGGCGGATACTGTGACATTGGACTTATCGTTGTACCATTGCGCTTGGGCATGGAACATGCGCGCATATTCCCCGTTCTTTTCAAGCAGGGCGGCATGTCCGCCTTCCTCTACAATTTGTCCATCCTTCAGGACGACGATGCGATCAACATGCATGCAGCACCCTAACCGATGGGTCACAATAATCGCCGTCTTCTGCTCCACAATATCCATAAATTTGCCAAGCAGCTCCGCTTCAGCCATCGGGTCCAATGCAGCTGTCGGTTCATCCAGGACGATAAAATCCGAATCTCGGAAAAATGCGCGGCTAAGCGCAATCTTTTGCCAGAGCCCCCCGGAAAGTTCAAGACCGCCGACGAACGGTGTACCAAGCAAAGCATCGTATTGATCCGGGAGACGCTCAATCATTTCAGACGCGCCGGCCGCCGCTGCCGCCGCTGCTATCTTCTCTTCGTCTTTGAGCTGATCCGCGCGGCTAATGCCGATATTCTCTTTTACCGTCAAGTGATAGTGAACGAAATCCTGGAATACCGCGGAAGTCTGCTTTCTCCATTGAACCGCGCGATCCCCGGCCAGGGGCTCGCCATCGATCAGAATGCGTCCCGAGGTTGCGGGATACAGGCCAAGCAGACATTTGACAAACGTGCTTTTCCCCGCTCCGTTCTCGCCGACGATTGCCACCTTCTCGCCTTTTTGAATGGAAAAGGAAATATCCTTGAGCGTATCCGCCGAGCGGCTCGGATAGCAAAATGAGAGTTGCTCTGTCTGGAGGCAATGAGAGAAGGAATAACGGTCTGTGTCGCGGACTGCCTGTTCGTCCGCCTCTTCCCCGGCATCCAAGAGCAGAAACACATCATGCACTAGCAAGGTGTCCTCATAGAGATTTCCAATAGACCCTGCCATCTGCTGCAGCAGCGACTGTGAAGAAGCAACAGCTTGATAGAGCGAAACATATGTACCGATTGTCATGACGCCTCGTGAGCCAACCCACATGAACGAGCCGATTAGCAGGATGCTTCCCGTATGGGAGACTGTCTCGGCTGCAAGCTTGATCTTCGTGAACTTTTGTTCCAAATTGAATTGTTCCTTGGCGGTTTTCCAATAAATCTGTTTCCACACTGCGAGCAAATAACGGCCGTGGCCAAAAATTCTCAGCTCCTTGGAGGCTTCCCTGGACCGCATCGTGTGCTGCAAGTAATGCATGCTTCTATAAGACGGTGTCTGGTAGATGGTCTGTGCAAACTTGCTTCTCCCCATTCGCCAATGAGCCAGCAATGTCGGAATAACGAAAGCAAGCATACAGACAAAGAGCAGCCAATGCCAGCTAAACAATACAATTGCATAGCCAACAAGCGTAAGGCTGTTGCGAAAGATCGTCAGCAGCTGCTCCAGCACACTTACACTCTTAGACCCTAATCCTGCCGTTGCACGCTGGAGCTGGTCGTAGAATGCAGGCGTCTCATAAGCAAGCAATGGCACGCGCATAGCCTTTTCTGTTACTTCCCGCTCAAACGAAAAGTTGATTGTTTGCAGCCAGCGCAAACGCAGCAATCCGCTGATTTCGGTCAGGGCAGGTGTGGCGATAAACAGCAGCAGCTGCAAGGAAAGCAGCTCAAATCCGTGTCTAAGCTGGTCCGATCCCTCCTGGATGATCAACGCGATTTGATCGACCAAAAGCTTGGTCATATACAGCTGAACAATCGGCAGCACCGCCAAAACTGCAAAAAAACATACGGTTGAGATGAAATAGATGCGTCCCATCGGATATATGACTTTGCACAGCTTGCCAAGTGTACGGATCAAAATCCAGCCTTTGCTCTTCAAGAAGTCCACAGCTCCTTCATCCGGCAAGCCGCATGCAAACAGAAACAGTATCGGTCCTGGCATAGCCCGAATGGTTCATGATCAAATTGGTGATGCCACATGTTTCTGCATGTCTCCCACACGATCTGTTCCCCCTTTCTAGAGTAGTTGGCGTGGGCTCGGAAAAAGCATCTAGCGCATGAAAGGCGCGTAGGCTTCCACGAATTGTTGTGTGGCCTCTTCTCGATTGATCTCTCCCTTCAGCAGCTCTTCGACAATGCGCAGCATTTGCACCTGGGCATGCTCTACGACTGGCTTGCCCAACACTTCGGCTGATTCCGGGAACGGAGCCATATGCGACGAGAACAAGACTTCCAGAGACTTCCCTTGAAATTCCGGCACATCCGCACCAAATTGTTCATAGATACGCTGATCATCCAATACTGGTCCCAAACCGTTCCTGGCGTTTCGCAGCTGAAACTCCTCGGACAGCATATAGGCAATCACTTCGAAGGCCTCCCTGCGATGCGGACTGTCCCTGTTGACTAGCAATACCTCCTCAATGCGGATAGGGATGGTCGGATTGTCTGCATCGAAATAAGGAAAATGTGTCACCTGATAGTCAGGCAGTCTGAGCAGTTGATCCGTTTCACTATAATGCCTTCGCGCTTGGGCGGATAAAGAGTAGGTGCCCGACGGCGCATAAACCGGATTCGAATCCGGACCAAAACCCACTTCATCAAATGCATAAGAATCGGAACTGTTTTTCAGCGTGTCCAGCATATGCGATATAGCTTGAAACCGAGCAGTCACCTCTTCACGCGAATAATCGGCTCGAATAAGCGGAATGGAGAGCTGATTCATCATGTCAAAAACAATCCAGCGCTTGAACCATGATTTTTGCTCGTCCGGAAGCGTCCGGTTCCACAGTGCAAGCTGCTCCCAGGTGAGCATGCCTGACATGAAATCATACGTTCCTTGCTGCAGTAATGAGCTGTCGTAGAATAACCCGTACAGCTTCCTGGTATATGGAAGCATCTCAATGCCTTCGGAGCTTAACGCATGTGCATGCTGCCATAACGGTGCGGCAACGGACTCCATGACGAACCCGCTCTCTTCCAACATAGGCGTCAGATCATCGGCGGGAAATCGCTGCTCTTCATGAAGGCGGTAATCATTAAACAAAGCAGACCCGCCCAGCATGGCATGACGAATATCCGCATCTCTGTAAACAGGCGGAGCACCTTTGGAGTCATCGGACAAAAATTGAAATGCAATGTGGGGAAAGCGTTCCTGCAACGGGACTGCAAGCTCCTGCTCTATTTGCTCCGCTGTCAATATGGTGCTGAAAGTCAGAGAGATAGAATTCTGCTCTGGCGGTGTCCGATCATTACAGCCCGTCATAGAGAAAACCATGAAGATGCCTGCAAGTATTATAGAAATACGTACCTTCAACCTTCTTACCTCCAAACGGATTATCCGCCTATAATTTGTAATCCAACAAATAACTTAACTGCTCTTGCGAATTGACCAGCCCTTTATTCAACACCTTCCCCTCATTAGAAAAAACATAAGCATAGGGAATATGCTCAATACGGAAGGTTTCTTTAATGTCCGGCCATAGCGATGGGAACGCCGTCACATCCAACTCATATTCATCCAGCACGTGTTTCACACTTTCCTCATCCCCGACAGTAAACAAAATGATCTTCAATCTGTTCTTAGATTTCAGTTGCAGGGGATTCAGTGCAGGATAAATTCTTTTACAAAGATCGCAAGATGTAGAAGTCAGCAAGACCAAAATTTTGCTGTGCTTCTCCTGCTCAGACAAAAGCTCATAGACCTTGTCCGGTGCCCGCTCCCCCTTATTCAGCCCCATGTTCTGCAAGGCTGGCTTCTTCGCATCCGACAAAAACCCGCTAAGATCCTTACGCAATTTCAAGAACGATACGGCCAACACTAGAAGCAGAATCCAGCTTGTTATATTCGCAATCAGAAACATATCAGACAACGGTTGTTCCTCCTATTTCAGCCTGAGGCTCTACTCCCTTGCATCAATGCGCTTGCGAGCCCATATATAAGAAGAATGGAAATTGCAACAAAACATGCACTGACCAGATCAACGAAACTGAAATCAAAGATAGATACTGGTACAAAGGCCAAGGCATTGTGAGCGCTTGCAAAAATCAAAACAGCTGACTTGACTAACGTATTCCAACCGAGCTTTTCTTCAAGAAGCTGTCCGAAGCATTGGCAATCCACTTTCTTCTTGGCGCGTATGCCCCGAATTCCCGACCACATAAAGCTGATACAAAACAGCATCGCAGTCACGTATCCTAGAAGCTGGACAGTTGGTATGAGCAAGCATACCACAATAAGCAATTCGCCGATTGGAACGGCATAAGACAGGAACGGTGTTGCCCTTCTGCTTAGCTTCAGTTGAATTAAGGTATGCTCAAACGTTGCTCTGCTTAACAACTTTCCGACACCAGACACAAGAAATACTGTGATCAAGAAAAACAACAAGAAAACGTTTAACATCACCTTTCTCCCCTCCCCACAAGGAAGAATTTCCCTTTGCAATGCACTATACCTTATTTACATTCCGCTGAAAAGAGCTTTGGAATAAATGGCGCTTAATCTGGAGTAAGTGGCGCGAAAAAAGTTGATTGATGTCGATTGTTATCTTACAAACGGCGCATAGACTTCCATATACAATCTGGTTGCTTCCTCTTCATCTATTTCCCCCTTTAACTGGGAATCGACTATGTTGAAGATCTTCACTTCCGCCTGTTCTACAAGGGGCTGTACTAGCATATTCGCGTTGATCGGATATTCAGCCAAGCCAGGCTGGAAAAAAGCAGCGATGTTCTTCCCTTCAAATGCAGGCACATCCTGCCCGAACTGCTCATATATACGGATATCGTCCAGCACAGGTCCAAGGCCGATGCGAGCGTTCTTCAATTGGAATGGTTCAGACACCATGTATGCAATGATTTCAAATGCTTCATATTTGTATGAACTGTTCTCGCCAATTTGCAAAATTTCTTGAACCCTGGCAGGAACCACCGGTTCATCTTCTGAAAAGTAAGGAAAATTTGCAACGTCGTATTCCGGTTTTCCCAGCAAATGCTCGATCTCGGAATAGTTCCTTCGTGCTTGGGCATACAGCGTAGCTGTTCCCGATGGAACGAATGTTTGAATGTTTTCCAAGGCACCGCTATCCCCATTCAACAGATCTTCTTGCGAGAATGTGATACCGGCTGAGCCCGCCTTAAACTGTGCAACAGCTCTTGCTATTTTTGAAAATTTTGAACGCAGCTCCTCTCTGTCATGCTCTGCTTGAACTAAAGGAATCGAAAGCTGATTCATCATCTCAAAAACGAGCCAATACCGAAGCCATCGCCCTTTATCCGTTGGCGGCAACGCAGCATTCATATTCGCAACGGTATCCCAAGTGACATTCCCTTGGGAAGCGGCATCCTTGCCGCTAAATCCTTCGTGAACGAACAAGCCATACAATTTTCTAATGTATGGCAGCCCCTCTACTTCTCCATTCGAACTGATTGCTCTTACATGATTCCATAGCGGCTGCGGGATTGTTTCCGTGCGAAACCCGCTTTCTGCGATCAAATCCGTCAGATCGATAGCCGGAAATGAGGACTCGTAGGAGGAATCGTTAAAATACATTTTTCCACCTAGCATTTCGTGATGGATATCCGCGCCATGATGAAGAGAAAACACCCCTTTGCCGCTATCATCCAAACGAATCAACTCAATGTTGGGAAATTGTTCTTTAAGCGGCTCTTTTATCTCTTGCTCGAATTGTTCCTCTGTCAAAAAGGTCGAGAATGTAAGCTCGACTTTTACTCTTTCAATATCTCTAGTATGATTCGTACAGCCTACAGAAAGGAAGATACAAACAAGAATCATGACAGCTCTGCCTTTCAAGACGTCACCCCTTCTAAATTTAAACAAAGCAACCCTTCAATTCTTATATATGTAATAATAACAGAAAGTTTACAACTGCCAAATTGAATAAATGCAAGAAGAAGGAGACCGTAAGCCCCCTTCTTCTCCAAAGTACTAGCAACTGCCGACTTGTCTGTACTCTCCTGTACACTTGTTAACCCAGTACAAAATGCCACCACTGCAAGAATAATGATCACAATTCATCACATTTCACCTCCTTTCCACGGTCTCTTACGTGTTAGACCCAGTGAAAACGCTTTACCTTTGCTATTTCAGTGTATATGATATTCGTCCCTAAAAAAATAACGTTGGAATAAGTGGAGATGAAACGGGAGCAACTCGCACGAAACTTGTCGAATGGGCATCGCTTCCCTCCACTCCTTCAGCTTCGACAAAGCTTACCGATACTATCAGCTCGAAGCTTTACTAGATTCCTTGCGCACCTCCATCCGCACGATACGGAGCCAATCATAAAGCTGCTGAATATCTTGACCCTGCAATTCTTCTTCTGTATACAACTTGTGCAGGACTGGCTTCAGGAACCGGGTATCCTGATCGCGAAAGGCCTGCATGGCGCTGTCCCTGAACTGCTGCGGTATTTCTTCAGCACAGCTCGCTGTCAGGACGGACAAGTCATATCCTTCTTCTTCAAGCTTCTCCATCAGCAGAATGACCTCGCGCTTGGGCAAGGACAGTTCCTTCTCCAGTTCGTCCATCGTGCTTTTGCGCGAAGCGTGTGCGAGCAGCTTTTTACGATGCTGGTGTCGAGCCAGCATATTTTTGTGCTTATGCTCATGCTGCCGGCACATCCAAACGAACAGCTCGCGATGATCCATCTGCTGTGCTACCCACTGCAACGGAAAGGAATGATGGCGAGATTCCTTCGTGAGCAGAGCGGCCAGCTCCTCCCCATACAGATTCCATTTGTACTCCCCGAATCCCGGAATTTGCAGCATCTCTTCCTTGTTGTGCGGAACAAAAACCGCGAGCAGGTGCAGCAGCTTGTTCGTCGCAACCACGAATGGCGCTCTGCCCAGCTGTCCGGCCTTCTCTCTTCTCCAAGCACGCAGCCTGTCAAACAAAGCTTTGTTCGGATAGCGCTCCGCATAAAAAACAAGCATCTGCGACAAGGAGGCTCGATTGCTGACCGGCACGGATTCTTCGAGCAGTCCTTCCACCACTGGCAAAAACCCTTCTCCCATCTTGCCGGCCAGACGATATTGAAGAATCGCCTTCATCTCTTCCTGCTCCGGCCCTTCATACCAGTCCTCCTGCTTGGACGGATGATCCATCCGATCTTCCGTCCAGACGATTCTCCAATGATCCTCGTCCATTCCGACGCAGATACGCGCCGTGCATAGGATGTCCTGCCCCTCCTCTCTTTGCAAGCTGTTCATGAATAAAATATTCATGTCTTACACCTCCAGATCTACTGTTTTTTTAAAAAAAGAAAAGCACCTCACCAACCCAATACGGTTAGTGAGGTGCTTCCTCCACAATTTTATCGCTACCACGAGATTACCACAAATCGCCAAATGACGCAACCCTTTTTTTTTACATCTGCTGCGCCGCCCTTCCTCATTGACCCGCCAGCATGTATAATGGGTGAAAGCAGCAAGTGAAAGGAGTGGACACCATTGGCCGAGGACTTTGATTTTTTGTCAGACAGCAATGAAGAAACAACAACGCGATATGTTTGTTTTATAGGTCCTTCCATGCATCGATTCGATTTGGCCATTACGACCACGAACCGATTTTACGGGAAGAAGCTGGTGACCGATCTGCAATCCGGCGTCACCGCCATTATTGGACCGGATGATTTGGACGAAGAAGGCTATTTGGAGCATGTCTTCCGCTTGAATGAAGAACAAGCCGAAGACCTGCACAGCTTCCTGCTTCAAGTAGTTGGCGCGATACACTTCTCGGATACCTGACTTGGAGCACCCGCGCATAAGATTCGTCCCCATAGTGAACGATAAGTCTGACCGACGCTTGCATCAAGCACCCCTGAGCGGCGGTTGGACTTATTCTATTTTCGGGGAGGAGTGAAACAGCATGGCTGATGCCAAAGACGGGTTTATCCAAGAGCGCCGCAGCGATTATACAGACGTCTCCACTGTGGAATCCCAGCGGAACGACCTCACCGCAGAGGAATTTCCCGAAGGACCGTACGGTTCTCCGCTGCTTAGCGAGAGTCTCGGCAAGAGCACCCCTTGGCGGGAAGATCAGCGGCCACCCAATCGATTTTCTTATGAAAATCGTGCGCTGCACGAAGGACTGCCGCGCCATGATCCGCCTGAACATCTGACTCATGACGAAAAAGTCGATGAATTTCCCGTAGAAAGATAACCGTTCCTTATCCCGCAGCGAATTGACGAATGAACGATTTGAATTCCAACTCTTCCAGCTTGGCGAGAAGCTTGGGCACATCGATCTTGTATTCGCAAGCGGATAACGAACAGTCGATCTCTACATCGACTTGAATCGTAGCCAACTCGTGGGACAAGTGGATCAGTTCGCGATTTTCGATGAGCCGATCCTTCAGCTTGCCTTTTATTTGACCGATATTCGCAAATACCCCTTCTACCGACCCGAATTCGGCGATCAGCTTCTGCGCCGTCTTCGGTCCTACATTCGGGCATCCCGGAATATTGTCGGACGCGTCGCCCATAAGCGCCTTCATTTCGATCACTTGGGACGGATGGGCAATTCCTTTAAGCTCCTGCAAATTATGCAGGCCAATCACCTCATAATTGCCGAAGCCTTTTTTCATCATCGCCACCTGGACATCTTCTTGTATCAGCTGCAGAGAGTCGCCATCTCCAGTCAGAATCGTAACCTGTATCCCTTCAGCAGCGTAGCGCTTCGCCAGCGAACCAATCACGTCGTCCGCCTCATATCCTGCTTTCCCTACACATGGAATACTGAAAGCTTCGACAAGCTCCCACAATTGGTCGAACTGCGGGACAAGCTCTTCGGGCGGAGCCGCACGATTCGCCTTATAGTCCGGATAACGCTCATTGCGAAAAGTCTTGGCGCCCATGTCAAATGCGCAGGCGACATGGGTCGCCTTAAAGGTGTCAATTGCATGCAGCATATATTTCGTGAACTGATAGAGGCCATTCGTGTACAATCCCGAGGAATTGCGCATATAGTTGCCGCTCATTGCCATTGCAAAAAAACCGCGGAACAATAAGGCAAAGCTGTCTACGATAAGCAGGTGTTGCTTGTTTTCTGTGGTTTCATTCATCGATTCAGAACTCCTTTACCGTTTCCAATTCTCGCTCATAAACTTCCCTATTCGTGCTGCCGCTTCCAATAAACGGTCATCAGATTGGACGAGCGCCATCCGTACATATCCTTCTCCTTCTTTGCCGAACGCATCGCCAGGTATGACAGATACACCGGTTCTCAGCAGCATTTCCCGGGAAATTTGTCGAGATGTCCAGCCCTGCGGGATACGTGCCCATACGAACATTGTCGCTTTGGGCTTGGGCAGCTGCCAGCCCTCCTTAGCCAGCGCATCGATAAACAAGTCTCTCCTGTGTTGGTAGTGCGCGGCGACTGACGGCTTCCCCTCCATATCTTCCTCCAAGGCAGCGATCCCTGCTTCCTGCACAGGTTGAAACACGCCATAATCAATATTGGCCTTCAACACTTGAAGCGCATGAACAGCTTCTGCATTTCCAACAGCAAAGCCGATCCGGCATCCTGCCATGTGAAAGCTCTTCGAAAGCGAATGAAACTCAATCGCTACTTCCTTTGCTCCGGGAATTTCGAGGATGCTCATTGGCCGAAATCCGTCGAACGCCATTTCGGAATATGCCGCATCATGGACGATGAGGATTCCCGAGCGCTCGGCGTACCGAACGGCTTCCTCGAAGAATGCCCTTTCGGCTACTGCTGAAAGCGGATTGCTTGGATAATTCAATATCATCAGCTTTGCTTTTTGGGCGACATCTTCTGGAATGCTCTCGAAATTCGGGAGATAGTCCCCGCTTTCTGTTAATGGCATAAAATATGGATGGAGCCCCGCCATCTCCACGCCTGCCAAATAGACAGGATAACCCGGATCGGGCAATAGCGCAATATCTCCAGGGTCTGCGATGGCGGAAGGCAGATGTGCAAGTCCGTCCTGCGACCCCATGAGCGCCAGCGCTTCCCGTTCAGCATCCAATTGAACGCCGAAGCGATGCGCATACCAGCGGCAGACCGTTTGCCGAAATTGCTCGTTCCCCTTTGACAGCGGATATCCATAACTATCGTCAGCAGAGATGCTGCTTGTGAGCACGTCCCGCACTCGTGGCGAAGGCGGCAGATCGGGGCTCCCGATTCCCAGATCAATCAAATCCCGGCCCAATGCCTGTGCCTCCGCTTTCCAGCCGGCAACTTCCGCGAATATGGCAGAGCCCATTCGGGCAACCCGTTGCGAGAGGGAAAAGCGCATTAAGCGTTCCCCCATCTCTCTGCAAAAAACGCCTCGCGAAAGCCTGCTGTCACATCTGTGCCGTCCGTCACAATCGGCCGCTTGATCAACTTGCCGTTCGAGGAAAGCAGCCGAATTTGTTCTTCTCTAGTCATGCCAGGCAGCTTGTCCTTCAACTGCTGCTCCTTGTACACCTGCCCGGAGGTATTGAAGAATGCCTTCAATTCCAGTCCGCTCTTCGCGATGAGATCCGTCAGCTCTTCCACGGATGGCGGATGTTCGACAATATCGATCGATTCTACTTCATACCCGTGTTCCTTTAGCCATTTCAATGCGTTCCGGCAAGTGCTGCATTTCGGATATTGGTACACCGTCAGTTTTTTCATACATCTTCACCTTTCTATTTATTCGATTCGTATTTGCCTGCTATCTATTTCCCATCCATCGGTTCCGTGAGAGTGCTTGAGGCATAATCCAACAGAGCTTGCATATCGGCAGGCAGCGGCGCCTCGTATGTGACTTCCCGTCCATCTTCCGGGTGGAGGAAGGAGAGTGTGGCTGCATGAAGCGCGTGCCTTTCAATCGGATAGCCCATTCCCCAATCGTCCTTGCTTCTTTCGCCATTCGCTAGCTCCATGCAATCGAAGCCATAGAGCTTGTCTCCCACAATCGGACAGCCGATATGCCGCATATGCACGCGAATTTGATGGGTCCGTCCAGTTTGTGGCTTGACTTCGACCAGACTAAATGCGCCAATGGTGACCATGACGCGGTACCCCGTCACTGCAGGAGCGCCATCCGGCCGGACAATGCGCACATAATCCCCAGGAGCGCGTCTGTCGATGGGTCCGTCAATCGATCCTTCCTGCGGATGCGGAACACCATGAACGATTGCCCTGTAAGACTTCTTCACGCGCCGCTCCTGAAACTGGATGGACAATTGCTGATGGGCATACGGATTTTTGGCAACGGCCAGCACACCCGAGGTTTCCTGATCCAGCCGATGAACGGGGCGGAAGCGATGCTGCTTCCCCAGCTGTTGCCAATAATAGGCGACCGCATTGGCCAATGTATTCACGTAGTGTCCATGCGTCGGATGAACAATGATGTTGGGAGGCTTGTTCAAGATAAGTAAATGGTCGTCTTCGTGCAGGATCTCAATCGGAATATTCTGAGGCAATATGTCGTCGGAAGTTTCTTCCTGCATGCGAACCTCGACTACATCCCCGGCACGCAGCTTCACATTGACCGGACACCGCTCGCCGTTGACGGTAATCCCTTGCGGCGTCCATTTCAGCCGGGAAAGCAGCTTCTTCGAGAGGGACATCCGACCGCGCAGGACGGTCCGCAGCAGCCAGCCGTCCTCGCTGTCCGGCACGATATATTGTAATGGTTTATAGTAGCTCATGAGCGCGTGCGAAACACTTGGCCTCCCCGTACATAATGAATGTCCTCCACCCCTTCGCGGGCATTGGCGGCACGGGCCAGCATAAACAGAAAATCGCTTAACCGGTTTAAGTACGTCCGTACTTCGATATTGATTTCCTCTTGCAGAGCCAGCTCAACCACTCGCCGCTCGGCCCGTCTGCACACCGTTCTGCTGATATGCAGGTGAGCTGCCGCGGCACTGCCGCCGGGCAAGACAAAATGCGAAAGCGCTGAAGTCTCCTTCTCATAACGGTCAATCGCCGCTTCCAGCCGATCAGTCATAGACGCTTCAACCTTGTATGAGCGCGCATGCAAGGTTGCCAAATCAGCCCCGCAGTCAAACAGCTCGTGCTGGATTTCCAACAAATCTGCACGCATATCGCTGTAGCGATCTTCTGCCATAGAGGACACGGCCAAACCGATAAAGCTGTTCAGCTCATCCACCGTTCCGTAAGCCTCGACACGCACACTGTTTTTCGGCACACGTCCGCCGATCACTCCCGTTTCGCCTTGATCACCAGTTCGCGTATAGATTTTCATATGATTCCCCCCATTGTTGCATCCGATCATGATAATGAAGTTTTGGCCTGCCTACACAGTCGCTAAAAAAGAGCTGGGCATTAATCCCCGGCTCTTCTTCGCAACGTCATATATTCATTGATCTTTTCATCCAACCTCATGCTGATCTCGATAACCAGCTCCGAGGAGAGATTCCCCTCATCACCGGCCGCCTTCTCCATCAGTAAGCGCAATTTCTGAATCTCCTCAACCAAAGGTAAACAGGATGCATGTCTTGCTTTCGGAACATCGTAACGCTTGGGCTCTTCCTGGATTAACAGAACGCCTGCTTGTGACAAACGATTAAATTCCAATGCAGTCAAATGACCATCCCTCCCTCAAAATAGCTTGCGAGATTCATACCTATACAACTTAAGTATAACAAAATGTCGAGAAAATACCAATTTTAAATAGGCGCTTTCTCAAATTTGCTTACAAAGCTGCCAATTCGGTCCAGCGCTTCATTTAATTGTGATATCGATGTTGCATACGAGCATCTGACAAAGCCTTCCCCGCCTTTGCCGAATACATGTCCGGGAACGACAGCAACCCTTCCCTCTTGCAGCAGCCGCTGGGCGAACTCCTCCGAACTCAAGCCCGTGGACTGAATCGAAGGAAAGGCGTAGAATGCCCCTTGAGGCTCATGGCATTCGAGGCCGATTTCCCGGAAGCCCTTGACTACCAACCGCCTTCGTTGATTGTAGGATTCGACCATCTGGTCCTTCTCTTCCAATCCGTTGCGCAGCGCTTCGATTGCCGCAATCTGTCCCATAACCGGGGCGCACATGACCGTATACTGATGAATTTTCAGCATCGCTGCAATCAGATCGGGATGCCCGCACGCATATCCGAGCCGCCATCCGGTCATCGCGAACGCCTTGGAAAAGCCGCTGACCAAAATCGTTCTGTCCTTCATTCCAGGCATGGCGGCAAAGCTTACATGCTTATGGCCATACGTCAGCTCGGCATAAATTTCATCGGAGATGACGATAAGGTCATTCTCCTCGACTACCTTGGCAATCGGCAGCCAATCCTCATAAGTCATCGCGCCGCCCGTCGGATTGCTCGGATAGCATAAAATCAGCACCTTGGACTTCGGTGTAATGTGCTGCTTCAGCTGCTCGGCTTGCAGCTTGAATTGGTGCTTGGCGGACGTTTCAATGCCCACAGCCTTGCCGCCCGACAACGTTGCAATCGGCGAATACGAAATATAGCTTGGTTCCGGGACCAGCACTTCGTCGCCAGGACTCACCAAAGCACGCAAAGCCAAGTCGATAGCCTCACTGCCGCCGATCGTCACCATCACTTGATTCGATGGTTCATAAGTGACAGCAAAGCTCTTGTGCAAATAGGAGGCAATCTCCTCGCGCAGCTCGAGCAAGCCGCTGTTTGGCGTGTAGGTTGTCTTGCCCTGTTCCAGCCCATAAACGCAAGCTTCCCGCACACGCCAAGGCGTAATAAAGTCCGGTTCGCCAACACCAAGTGAAATAATATCCTTGCTCGCGCTGACCAGATCGAAAAACTTGCGGATTCCTGATGGAGGAATATCCCGCACTGTTTCGGTCAAATAACGCTGCATGGATGATGAGGATGGAACCGTCATAACTAACCTCTCCCTTACGGCGATATCAGCATGCGGTGATCATCCTGATGGTCCTCCAGGATAATCCCGTCCTGCTTGTATTTCTTCAAGATAAAATGCGTTTTCGTGGAAAGCACCGAATCGATCGTCGACAGCTTGGTGGATACGAAATCCGCCACTTCGCGAAGCGTCCGTCCCTCGATCTCGACTTGCAAATCATAGGAGCCAGACATCAGGTACACCGTCTTCACTTCCGGGTACAAGTAAATCCGCTCGGCAATCGCATCGAACCCGCGTCCCCGCTCGGGAGTAATCTGCACTTCGATAAGCGCCGTCACCTTGTCGTCGTCCGCCTTGTTCCAATTGATCACAGGCACATACTTGACGATAACTTTCTCCCGTTCCATTTCCGTTATGGCCTGCTTGATCTCCGCCTCCTCCTTGCCGAGCATCGTTGCGATCAACGCCGGCTCTCGGCGCGCATCCTCTTTCAAGATATCCAAAATTTTGGATTTCAGCTCAGTCATGGAGTATCCCGCCCTTCTCTCGATTATTGGAAAAAGATTATTCTTACATCATACAATGAAAAGACCTTAGCTGAAAAGGTCGCCGCTTAACTTTTTTTAGTCTTGATGCCCTGGATTTTGCGCATGAATAGCCAAGAGAGAATCGGCAGGCTCCCTACCGCAAGCAGCAAGCTGTTGATTGCAGGCGGCTTTGTGCTCTGAGAGACGACAATGATGAATAACAGGACACCGAGGATTCGTCCGGTGTTAAGACCGAGCTCGCGAAAGACGACATATTCCACCCGGTGTTCCGCGCTTTCCCGATCCCTGCCGATAATATCGAATACCGTGGAAGTCATGGGAATGGAAAACAGCGGAAAAAACAAGGAAGTAACGATGCCGAACAGCAGCAGCGTTGCATAGTTCACGTCCCAAAACAGAGGAAGAATGATCAGCGTCATCACAACGGTTCCCACTAACATCGTGGCTGATCGATAATGCGGCTTCAGAAGCTTCCCGATCAGCCAGAAACTAATGAGCGCCACGCCCGATGTAATCAGCGAGAAATTGCCCAGCTTCTGCTCATCATTGGTGGCGATGAATACAAGCAAGCCGATCACGAACAGGAATACGCCTTCACGCGCGCCCTGTGCCACCAAGGCCGGAATCGCCCTTCGCCACGGGTTGCCTTTCTCCTGTATATTGCGAAAAGCATGAGTCCACTCGTATGTTCCGCACAGCTTGCGCTTGCGCAAAAACAAGCTGACAATTACCCCAAGCACGAATACGCCCAGGGAAATGCTGAAGATCAGCATATAGCCTGCATTATCGGCCATGCTTACAATGATCCAGCCTGACAGCCATGGCGCAATCATGCCTGCTCCAGAACTAAGCAAGCCTGCCCCTCCATTGAAGCGGTCCCGGTTGTCCGGGTCCGTCACCTCAAAATACACTACATTGAACGCCAGCCAATACAAGCCTGCGCCTATTCCTTGTACAGCGCCCAGCACATAGGCATAGTCGATCGCTTTGCTTTTGAGAAGAAGCACAAGCAGATAAAACGCAGCAGAGACCGCTATGCCGAGGCGCAAGCTGATCATCTTGTTTCGTTCCTTTACCCATTTGCCAGACAAAAAAAACGTAAGGGCATTTACGACATAATGAGCCAGTGAAAATCCGCCGATTAATGCGAAGTTGTGACTTTCCTTCCAGAGATACACATTGACAAAAGCCCCCGACAACGCGTTGGCCGCTGCAAACAAACCGTAGACTACGAGGAGAAGCACCGCTTGACCGGGCAGCGATCCGGACTTTCTGGCCGGCTTCTTCTCTTTGCCCTTGTCAGAATGACGATAATAACCGCTCTGGCTGTTGCGCCCGCGAACCCACATTTTTGGAAAATGTGACCGGGTCTGTCCAAATGGCATGTTTCGTCAACCCCCCGCCCGCTTTTGGTCTGTCCTTTAAGCTTCCCCATCAAACGGCGCAGGAAACGAAAAAAACGCAAAAAGCGGTCGAACAAAAACTGCCAGCCTGCAAAACAGCGGCTGGCAGTATGAATGGGCAATACGGAATCAACGAAATTTCTTGTTTTCCAGTATGGCAGTGATTCTGGTCTGGTCACCCGGCGACAGCTTGTTTTTGGTCACAAAGCAGTAGGGACAGACGAACAACGTTAGCGCAAATGGAGGCTGCAGCAAGGGGGGACCGCCCAATTCCGGAATTCTCGGCAAGAACCTGCTGCGGTCCACTTCCATCTCGCCGGCCGCAATCATCGGCTCCTGGCAATGCTCGCACTCAGCCTCATCCTGCTGCCCCTCCATATAATGCTGGACCTGCTTATCGAACTGATCCCAATTTCTCGGCAAGACTCCTCCACCTTCAGATGCAAGCGGCTGATCAGACTTCTCCTCTGCCTCACCGCTTTCCTCGAGTGTAACGCCGAGCGTTCGGTACTCGTTAATCATATTGAAGCAATGCGGGCATAAATCTTCCGCACCCGTTTCCTCGTCCCATACAATCTCGGTATCACACCACGGGCAAACCTGGCGCATAGCAGATTCCTCCTAGTGAGTCATGAAATAATAAATGCCAACGATAATAAAAACAGCCGCCAAGGCAAACAGCGTTCCCCATAAGTACTTCATTGTTGCCATGCCCCTTTCCCCAGCTATTTGGTGCCGCTTATGGGATGCTGGCCCCGATTACGTAAGATAATGCAATAGAAATGATCATTGATATAAGGCCTACTGCCCGATTGTCACGGGCAATCTCTTCATCAATCCGGAAGACAGGCGTCAAGAACTCATATATAAAATATGCAATCAACAGCAGGACGAAGCCAAAGCCTGCCCATAAGAAAGACGCATAGATGGTGTCGCCCTCCGAGCTCATGATGGCGAATCGGAAGATGTTGCAAATGCCCAGAATTTTGCCGCTGACCGCCAATGCGACTGACACATTGCCGCGTTTGATCTCATCCCAGGCGCTGTATCGCGTTACGCACTCGAACAAGGAAAGAAACACGATTAAAGCGAGCACCGCAACCGAGAAAAAAGCCAAGGTCTGGAAGATGGCAATGTCCAGAAGCTTGTCAATATGCTCATTCAATGGCGATCTCCTCCTTTAGTTCAGCTCGGCTACCGTAACCCCCGAGCCGCCTTCCCCGAATTGTCCCAGACGGTACGATTTCACATGCTTGTGCTTGCGCAAGAAATCGGTAATCCCGTTGCGCAGCACGCCCGTACCTTTGCCATGGATGATGTATACCTGACCCAGGTTCGCAAGAAAAGCTTCATCCAGGAAGCGGTCCACCTCAACAAGCGCCTCCTCCAGCGAGCTTCCCCGAAGGTCCAGTTCGGTCCGCACCTGATCCCCCTTAGTCCGCTTCAGTCCGGCAGCCGCCTTCTGCTTGACGGGTTCCGGCTTTTGCTGAATCAGCTCCAAATCGGACAGGGCTACCTTGATCTTCATTATTCCTACCTGAACCATGGCCTCCGCATGGCCGACCAGCTCCACCACATGCGCCTTCTGTCCCAGGCTTATAACCTGCACTTCGTCGCCCGGCTCGACCTTGGCCTGCTTCGCGCCTGCCCGCGGCTTGGCTGTGGCTTGGTCCCGGAGCTTCGGCCTTGCTTCCTCCAAAGCCCGCTTCGCTTCAATAAGCTTGTGCTCCTTGATGGAGCTGCGCTCCTCCATGGCAAGCCTGCGCAGCTCCGAAATAATTTGGTCCGCTTCCTTGCGAGCTTGCTCGACCGCCTGCTGCGCTTCCTGTTCAGCCTTCTGCAGCAGCTTGTCTTTCTGCTGCTCGAACTTCGCCTTCTCTTCACTTAGCCGCTTGCGCAGCTGTTCGACCTCTCGTCTCAGCTGCTCTGCCTTATCCCTCTCTTCTTCCGCACTGATTCGATTCGCTTCAAGGGAAGCGATCATATGCTCCACCTGCTGGTCCTCTTCCTTGATCTGACCGCGTGCCTGATCAATGATCGGTTTGGGCAAGCCGAGTCGTTCCGCAATGGCAAAGGCATTGCTTCGCCCGGGAACGCCGATCATGAGCCGATAGGTGGGGCTCAAGGTCTGCACGTTGAATTCCATGCTCGCGTTAATGATATCCTTGCGCTCGTACGCATAAGCCTTCAATTCGCTGTAATGCGTGGTCGCTACCATGCGACAGCCGATGCGGCGTATATACTCCAGCATGGCTATCGCAAGCGCTGAGCCTTCCGCCGGATCGGTGCCTGCTCCCAGCTCATCCAAGAGCACCAAGCTCTTCGGGGTTATCTCCTTGAGGATGCGAATAATATTGGTCAAGTGACTGGAGAAGGTACTCAAGCTTTGTTCAATGCTCTGCTCGTCGCCAATATCGGCATAGATGCCGTCAAATACGCACATTTGGCTGCCGTCCTCTGCCGGGATGAACAGACCCGACATCGACATGAGACTCAGCAGCCCGATCGTCTTCAGCGATACAGTCTTGCCCCCGGTATTGGGACCCGTCACGATAATGGTCTTGAATGTATTGCCGAGCTCTACGTCAATCGGCACCACTTCGTCAGCCGGGATCAAGGGGTGGCGAGACCGCTTCAGCTTCAGAAAGCCCCGGTCGTTCATGATCGGCAGCGACGCCTTCATTTCGTGCGCCAACCCGGCCTTGGCGAAGATGAAATCCAGCACGCCGCATGCATCTACCGTATCGGCCAGTTCATCTGCCTGCTCGGCCACTTCGGACGTAAGCATGCGCAAAATTTTCTCAATTTCCTTCTCTTCCTTCAATCTCAACTCGCGCAGGCGGTTATTCAGCTGCACAATCGCCTCCGGCTCGATGAACAGGGTCGCTCCCGATGCGGATTGGTCGTGGATCATCCCGCCGAAATGCGAGCGGTATTCCTGCTTCACAGGAATGACATAGCGGTTGTTGCGCAAAGTAATGATTGACTCTTGCAGCATCTTCTGGGTGGAGCTGTTGCGGATATACTGCTCCAGCCTCTCGCGGACACGCCCCTCCCCTGCGCGCATTTCTTGCCGGATGCGAGCCAGATCGGGACTGGCGCTGTCCATTACATCGCCGGCATCATCGATGCAGGACTTGATTCGCTTCTCCAACGACTGCAGGTCGGGTATGCGCTTGGCGATGTCCGTCAACAGCCCGATGGACTGCTCCTCGCCCACTGCCAGCAAAAACTTTTTCAAGCGCAGCGATCCGTATATCGTATTGGCTGTATCAAGCAGCTCCTGCGGATGCAGCATGGCGCCAATGCGAGCGCGCGACAGCGCTTCGCGGATGTCCTTGATGCCGCCAAACGGCGGCGGCCCCTTTAGACGCTCGACAAGCGCCGCTTGATCAGTGGCCTGCAGCCTGAGCTTGACTTCTTCCAAATCTGTCGAAGGCTCAAGCTCTTGAGCCGCAGCTTTGCCGAGCGAAGTTGCAGCATGGCGCTCCAATTTATATATGATTTTGTGAAATTCCAAGGTTTGCAGCGTTTTAGGATTCAAGTGTGACACTCCCTCCATCCCACATTATAAACGAAAAGCCGCTCCAGGTGCTAATCCTCATGTTCGAAAGCGGATGAAGCCGAATGGTTCCCGGCACTGCCGTAAATCGGATCGAACAAAAGCCTGTCCTTCCCGCAGGCAAGAGGTGCCAGCATAAACCGGCTGAACGAAGGCCACAATAGCAAATGCACCGAATAACAAGGAGGCTTGATTCGATGCAATTTCTTGGAGCAGTCGTACGTTTTATTGTTGCTGCACTTGTGCTGATGGTTGTAGGCTGGATCGTGCCGCAATTTGAAATCGGCGGATTCTGGAGCGCGCTTCTGCTGGCGCTGGTCATTGCCGCTGCAGGATGGGTGCTTGAAGGAATTTTTGGCCGAAAGATTACGCCATTCGGCCGGGGGATAGTCGGATTTCTGACTAGTGCCGCCGTTATATGGTTGGCGCAATTTATTGTCGGCGGTGTAGAGGTCAGCGTCATTGGCGCCATTTTGGCCGCGTTAGTCATCGGCATAATCGATTTGTTCATACCGGTCAGCACGCCGTTTGAAGCCGGTTCCCGTAACAAGGACGGAGATCGTGAGAAAGCTCGCTAACCTGATGAACAGCCAAGAACGCCGCCGGACGGGCTCCATACCCGCCAGCAGGCGTTCTTGGTTTGCTGCGGCATCTTTATTCGATCGATGAGCTGCTGCTCAAGAGAACTGCTGCTCCCAGGCTCTTGCAAACTGTTGGGCTGCTTCCCGGGAATAACCGGCTCCCATCAAATAGGAAATCGCCGAAGTTCGGGTCATCGCTTGCGGTACACCGCGGTACATAGCTTCAGAGAGGCCGTCGTGTACCGACGGACCAATCGTCTGAAGCACTTGCTCCATGGTCGGTACATGCGAGCAAGGGGTAATAGAAGCCGGAAGACCCGGATAAGCCCCGGCAGAGTGAGCCGGATGCTTCCAATGGCCATGGTGCTGCATATTCCCGCCAACCAGAGGCGCGGCCGGATTAGGAGAGCCTGAGAAGTACGGCAGGGTCGCGACCGGATTAGCATGGCTGGCTGGAACCGGATAAGCGGGCGGTTCTGGCATGCTGTACATAGCTTGGGCCGGAGCCTGAAACGGCTGTATCCCCGGCATTGCCTGAATGGGCATCGACGCTTGCCAGTTCGGCAGGGACCCTGGCATCGGCGCAGCAGGAGACAATGATCCCGGCATCCCCATAGCATAGCTGCCGGAAGCCTTATGGCTCGCCGTCTGCTTCGGTATAGGCGCGAATTTCACATTAGGCGCGGCGTTAGCTGGCGGTTTGGGCATAGGTTTCGCCAGCGCTGCATTTGGTGCAGCATTTGGCGCTTCCAGCATAGGCAGATTGGGGACTGCGCCTGCAGACGGCGCTTCAAAAATCGGGGCTGTCGGCTTCGGCATGGATTGCGACAGCGGAGATTGGTTCACACTCGGCTGGACGTTGGCAGGCGGCTTCGGCGCAACATTGGCGGAAGGTTGTTCTGCCATTGGCTTCGGCGCGATATTGACGGACGGCGCTTCCGCTGACGGCATCGGCGCTTCATTAGAAGATGGGGCCGACTGGGCAAGAGCGTCTGGTTTCGGCTGATGTTCACTCATAATCTTGTCAAAACTCCTTTTTTTGTGATCCCGTATTCTTCGATAGCATATGCGCCTACAGTTTGTTTGGGCGATGGGCATCTGACTATTTCTTCAAAAAACCCCCGCACTCTCTCCCTAATGCCTGCCGTCCGCGCTTTTATTCTTCCAGCAATTCGCCAGTTGCCGCTAGAACTTGAATCCAACGCCTCCGCCACGAGATCGCCAACGATTCTTCACAGGTTTGTCACTGCAATTTCTTCTCATGTGGTGTAAGATAGGAACCGTAAAACTTGTATGATTATGTTTGTGACAAGGATCACAATACTTTTCGTAACGGAGGGGTCTACCATGAAAAAGATGATCATTAGTGTGATGGCGCTGGCTATGGCAATCGGCTTGACTGCATGCGGAGGCGGCGACAGCAGCGCTTCGGATAAAGCGGTCCAGACGAATGAACCTTCTGCCGCAAGCATTACCATGGAAGCAACCAATTGGGACTTTGACCAAGACGAATACCGCGTGAAGGCAGGCGAGCCGGTCAACTTCTTGCTGACCAACGCAGAAGGCGTGCACGGGGTTGAAATCAGAGGCCTGGGCATTCAATTGGACGCAGACAAGGAAGTGCAGTACACCATTAACGAAGCTGGCACGTATGATATTGTGTGCAACATTATTTGCGGCACCGGCCACTCCACGATGACAGCGAAGCTTGTTGTCGAGTAATCAACATCAGCTAACCCAAAAAAAAAGGGCTGCCCCTTCAGCATCATGAAGGGCAACCCTTTTTTTATTATTGCGCATAGCTTGCAGCTCTGTCGGATTCGCCGTTATGCGCGGCCCGCTTCTGTCCAGAGCTCATGGAGCTTAGAGGCAAAGCCCAGTACGCTGTCAAGGAACCAGGGAGCCAACAAGGAACCGTCCAGCCATCGCTGCGGCGCTTCATACGGCAGGATACTCATCACATTGACTGCGACGGTAATCAGTACTACAGCCTCCAAGCCTGCCAGCAACACGCCGCCCCAGCGGTTGAAAAAGGAAATCACAGGGAGCCCGGCCGCTATGTCCAGCATAGATCCGACGACGCCAAGTGCCATTCGCGTGCCGAAGAACAGGAGGGCAAAAGCCAGCGTCCGATAAAAATAAGATTCCACGTTGGCCAGCTGACTCAGGAATGCCAGCCGTTCATCTGCAAAATCCGGATATGGAATCAGGGGAGGCAGCCACTTCGCGACCTCCTCATAGAAAAAAAAGGCGGCCGCATAAGCTGCGACCAGGCCTGCCAAGGAAACAAGCTGTCTAACTAGGCCATTTTTATATCCGTACACAAGCGCGGCCAGTCCGATGGCCGCGATCGTCCAATCCAGGACATTCCAGTCCGACCAGCCGTTCATTTCCCCGGATGATCCTGTTCTACGAGTTGAATCCACTCGTTATATTCCGTCTGCAGCTTGGCGTATTCCTCCTGCAGCTTGGCATATTCCTCCTGCAATGAGGAGCCTTGCGACAGCTCTTCCCGCAGCTTGCGAATTTCTTCGCTGTGGGCTTCCTTCTGCTCGTCCATCTGCTGCTCCCATTCTGCTTTATCTTGCTGAACCGCTGTTTTCAACTGGTCCAGCTCGCGAAGCAGCTCTTCATTGCGCTTGCGCTCCAACGCGATGCGCTGCTCCCCTTGCTCTTTTTCCTCCTGCAGCTGCTGAACCTGGGCTTTGAGACCTTCCAATTCTTTTTTCCATGCTGCCTGCTCATCCTCATAGTTGCGCTGCTGCTGTGCCCGTTCTTCCTGCCGCTGCCGCTCGCTCATATCCTGCTTCAGCTGCGCCTTTTCCAGCTCCTGCATCAGCTTGAAGCAATCGTCCATCACATTCACAGCAGTCAGAACAGCCAGCCTCGGCATGTCAAGCCGCGGGAAATTGTCGGACAACTGGCGCATGCGGCCATCGACTTCAGCGGCAACGCGCTGGATGTAGGCGGTTGAGGCCTCCGCGCCGCCCTTTAATTTATATTGAGTGCCGTAGATATCTACCGTCACGCTCTTCTTCTCTTCCGTCACAGCCGTTCACACTCCCTACTCCATACACCGGCCGGAAGCCAGTCGATTCTTTCTCTTACCCAATTCGCTGGCCTCCAGCGCATTTCCTGCCTGACGGCAGGAAACTATTTTCGCAGTTCAGCCCCGTGTCCGGAGGCTAACGCATGGACGATGCGCTCATACTGCTCTGTAATTTCCTCGTCTTGCAGTGTGCGTTCCGCATGGCGGAATACAAGCGACAGCGCCACACTTTTCTTCCCGGCGCCAAGATGCTCCCCCTGGTAAATATCGAACACGCTTAAGGACTCTAGCAGCTCGCCAGACGAAGCGCGCACAGTCTCCAGCAAATCGCCGACAGCGACGGATTCGTTCACGACCACTGCGATGTCCCGGCTCACAGCAGGAAAGCGGGGAAGCGCTTGATAGGCAATCTCCTCCGACACATGCTCGTACAGCGCATCAAGCTCCAGTTCAAGCACATAGGTTTCAGCCAGATCCTTCGCCTTTTGCAGCTCCGGATGAAGCTGGCCGACGATCCCTACCAGGGTGCGGGATGCGCTGTCTGACAAGTAAATCCCGGCGGTCCGTCCCGGATGGAAGCCATCCGCCTGCAGCGCTTCGTAGCGGATGCGCGTCTCCAAGCCGAGATAGCGCATTAGCTGGTCTGCAACGCCCTTGATATCATAGAAATCCGCTTTTGCCGGCTTGCCCCTCCAATGCAGCGGCTCGCGATGACCGGTCAGCAGAACGCCCAGCATCTCCCGCTCGCGCGGCAGTTCGGTGAGCTGCTCCTGCTCCGTCAGGAAAATGCGTCCAAACTCAAAGACGGCCAGGTCTTCCACGTTGCGGTTGCGGTTGTAGACCGCCATCTCCACCAGCTGCGGAAGCAGACTCGTACGCATGACCGACCGTTCCTCGCTCATCGGCATCGCCAGCGCAATCGGCTTGATCTGCGGATACAACCCGGGCAGCTCGCGAATTTGATCCGGCTGAACGAACGAATAATTCGTTGCCTCCAGCAAACCGGAGCTCGACAGCAATTCCCTGAGAGAACGGCGGATGCGCTGGCTGGCAGTCAGTGCGCCCGGCGTTGTTGCTCCCTCAATCCAGGTGGTCGGGATCTGGTCGTACCCGTACAGGCGGGCAATCTCCTCGATAATATCAACGTCCAGGGCGATATCGCCGCGGCGTGTCGGCACTTCAATCATGAAGCTGCCGTCTGCTTCCTGATAAGGAAAACGCAGCTTAGCCAAAATTTCTCCAATTTGCTCCGCGGACAAGGAAGTGCCCAGATAGCGGTTGATCTTGTCGCGGGACACGACTACGTGAAGCGGCTCGACTTCCTTGATGCGCTTCTCCGAGATCCCTTTTGCAGCGGTACCTCCCGCATGTTGGCACATCAAGGAAGCGGCGCGGTCCAATGCTTCCAGGACACGGGCAGGATCCACTTCCTTCTCAAAGCGGAGGCTGGATTCCGAGCGCAAGCCAAGCTCGCGCGAAGTCTTGCGTACGGCACCGCCGTCGAACTTGGCGGCTTCCAGCATGATGCGCGTTGTCGCGCCGGTTACTTCCGAATTCGCGCCGCCCATTACTCCGGCAAGCGCCACTCCTTTTTCCCCGTCGGCGATGACCAGCATATGCGGCTTCAGCTCGCGTTCGACATCGTCCAGCGTCACGAACCGCTCCCCATTCCCGGCGAGCCGCACATCAATCCGCCCGCCTGCCAGGCGATCCGCATCAAAGGCGTGCAGCGGCTGCCCGTATTCAAGCATGACATAGTTCGTAATGTCGACCACGTTATTGATCGGCCGGATGCCTGCTGCCATCAGGCGATTTTGCATCCACAGCGGAGACGGCGCAATCGTAACGCCTTCGATTATCCTTGCCGCATAATGGGAGCATTGCTCCTGCGCACTGATCTCGATCTGCACCATGCCGCTTGCGTCTGTCTCCGATTCGCGCAGCCCCTGCTGCACATTCGGCAGCCTGACCTCGCGTCCCAGCAAGGTCGCGATTTCATAGGCTACGCCAAGCATGCTCAAGCAATCCGAGCGGTTCGGCGTCAAATCAAGCTCGAGCACCTCATCGTTCAGGCTGAGCACATCCAGAATATCGCTGCCGACTACCGCCGTGTCCGGCAGAACGAGAATGCCCTCCTGAATTTCCTTCGGCAGCAGCCGGTCGTTCATGCCAAGCTCCTTCGCCGAACAGATCATGCCTTGCGATTCTACCCCGCGCAGCTTCGCGCGCTTGATCTTCAGACCTTCCGGCAGGCGGGCGCCGACAACGGCAACCGGCACCTTCTGGCCGGCATCGACGTTCGGCGCGCCGCATACGATTTGCAGCTGCTCCCCGCTGCCTATATCCACCTTGCACACATTCAGCTTGTCCGCATCCGGATGCTTCTCCCGCTCCGTCACGTAGCCCACTACCACTTGCTCGATGCCTTTGTTTCGGGATTCCACGACATCTACCTCAATGCCTCCACGGGTCAGCAATTCAGCCAAATCCTGCGCGGAATAACCGGTTATATCCACATATTCGGACAACCATTGATAAGATACCTTCACTTGTCATACGCTCCTTTCTTTATTTGCGTCCAAGCCCGGATTATTTCGATCATACATGACCGAGCCAATATGACCTCTCCTGCCGCGCAGCGTGTTAGTGTTTTGCAAACTGCCGCAAGAAGCGCAGATCATTGACATAAAAATGTCGGATATCGTCTATTCCGTACTTCAGCATCGCGATCCGTTCTACCCCCATGCCGAAGGCAAAGCCGGAAACTTCGTTCGGATCGTACCCGGACATTTGCAGCACCCGCGGATGCACCATGCCGCTGCCCAGGATTTCAAGCCAGCCTGTATGCTTGCAGACCCGGCAGCCTTCCCCGCCGCAATTGGCGCAGGACACATCAACCTCCGCACTCGGCTCCGTAAAGGGGAAGAAGCTCGGCCGCGTGCGAATTTTGGTAGAAGGGCCGAACATTTCCCGGGCGAACTGCAGCAGGGTCCCCTTCAAATCGCTGAATCGGATATGGCGGTCGATCACCAAACCTTCTATTTGCGTAAATACATGGGAGTGCGTGGCGTCATCGTTGTCGCGACGATAGACGCGGCCCGGACAAATGATCTTGACGGGCAGCTGACCCTTCATTGCCTCCATCGTCCTTACCTGAACGGGCGATGTGTGGGTCCGCATCAAAATATCCTCCGTCACGTAGAAGGAATCCTGCATATCCCGGGCCGGGTGATTCTTCGGCAAATTCAGCGCCTCGAAATTGTAGTAGTCCTGTTCCATCTCCGGACCTTCCGCTACCTTGTAGCCCATGCCAAGAAAAATATCTTCAATCTCGCGCACTACCCGGGTCAACGGATGCATCCCGCCCTGCTGCGGGGCTCTGCCCGGCAGCGTCACATCCACTTGCTCCGACTTCAGTCGCCGCTCTGTCTCTGCCCGGTCGAACGCATTCTGGCGCTCCTGCACCGCCGCTTCGATTGCCCCGCGCACTTCATTGGCCACCTGGCCAATTACCGGACGCTCCTCCGCGCTCAACGCGCCCATGCCGCGCATGATTTCAGTCAGTGGTCCCTTCTTGCCCAAATACTTGACGCGAAGCTCGTTCAACTCCGCTGCCGACTGCACCTGCTCCAGTTCCTGCAGCGCTTCGTTCTTTAGAGACAACAGCTTTTCTCTCATCGATTTCCCTCCTGTTCAAATTCAACATTGCCGTGCAGCATGTCGTTACTCGGGCTCCTTCCATCGGCAATGCCGCTATGCCAATAAAAAAAGGCCTCCTCTCCCCAAGGGACGAAGAAGCCGCGGTACCACCCTTATTAGCATGCGCCTCCCGCCATCCGTTGCAACGGAAAAGCGGCCGGACCCGGACAATCCTCCGGGCAAAGAGCGCAAGCTCACTCCATGCGAAATAACGGCTCGCTGCCGGAATGCCCCTACTCGTCCGACAAGCGCCGGATGTTCAGAGCCCCGCTCCGGAGTGAATGTTCGGCGATCCGTTGTCCCAAGGGCGTTCTCAATCCATGGCGCCCTCTCCCTGTAGGCCGGTTCTCGCTTACTTGTCTCCATCAAAGCGTTTTGGCAAAGTGTACAATATTACAGGTTATTATATGCAAAAACCATATACAAAGCAAGCTTGCCTGCCCGCCTGGCTTTTCGCTGCGGGATTAAAAACAGGCGAATCCGCCCGCATCCTGCCTCGCCCTCCTGTCTTCCGCCGTGCAGACCCGTAAATTCCTCCCCTTTTGTCCGCAGAAGAGAAGGGCGTATAATGAATGTAGGCATGGACAACCGCATGCCATCGCCGTATTCGGCCAACAACACCACTTCCCAAGGAGGCATACCGCACATGAAATATCGCAGATTAGGGTCTACGGACCTGCAAGTATCGGTTATCGGGGTAGGCACATGGCAGTTTGGAGGCGAATGGGGGCTGACGTATTCGGATCAGGAAGCTGCTGCCGTGCTGGACGCCGCCAAAGAAGCAGGCATCAACCTCATCGACACCGCGGAATGCTACGGCGACCACACATCGGAACGTTTCATCGGTCAATGGCTTCGCTCCCAGAAACGCGAAGACTGGGTGATCGCCACGAAATTCGGACATAAATTCCATGACCAATTCGACCGCACCAACCATTGGTCGGCAGAGGAGGTGCTCAGCCAGCTGGAAGACTCCCTGAGATCGCTGCAGACCGATTACGTCGATCTGTATCAGTTCCACTCCGGGCCTGACGAGATGTTCGACAACGACGAGCTCTGGACGATGCTGGACAAGCAAGTGCAAGCCGGCAAAATCCGCAACCTGGGCATCTCCATCGGCAGCAACCAGAACATTCATCAGACCGATGCTGCAACGAAAGTGAATGCAAAGGCCATACAGGTTGTCTACAATCGGCTGGAAAGGCAGCCGGAGGCAGAGGTATTCCCTTCCTGCATTCACCAGGATTTGGGCGTTTTGGCCCGGGTACCGCTGGCCAGCGGCTACTTAAGCGGCAAATACAAGCCGGACTCCACCTTCTCCGAGAATGACGTGCGCAGCCGCCATGACCGCGAGGAAGCGCGCAAGAAGCTGGAGGAAGTGGCGCGCATTCAGCGTGAGGAAGTGCCGGAAAATATGGATATGGCTACCTGGGCACTGGCATGGTGCTTGAAACATGATGCGGTCACTTGCGTCATCCCGGGCTGCAAAAACCCCGAGCAGGTCAGGAAAAATGCAGTTGCTGCGCAATATGTCAGCGACGATCATCCACAAGCGGCGAAGCTCTCCTGATCATTTTGCATACAGGATGGCGATACCGCACATACCTCTTCTTTCTAGTGGCGGATCGCCGCCTAGAAGCGACCAAGCCTTCTTATCTCCATTCCGGAGCAAGAAGGCTTGTTCTCTATGCAGAGACAACTCGGCGCGGTCTGCGCTATGGCGTTTTGCATAGGCAGGCACCCGCTTCCGTGAATCGCATAGAATACATGGAATCCTATTTCTTGTGGAGGTGCCTACTGTGCAATTTGGAGTAACAGGACAACAGCCGCGTGTTGTGTACCAAGCCGACGATTCGCTTGTCCAGTCTGTGCGCAAAATGCGCGATCACTGCCATTCGGTCGGACGCCATATCGTGAATCGTCCGGTGCGCGTGCAGACGATGGATGGCCAAACTTTTGAAGGGACCGTCGTCAAGTTGGAGGGCGGCATCCTTTATATGCAGACAAACATTAACCAGCCGCAAGCGCCTGCCGCCTACTCAGGCTTACCTGCTTCCGGCGACTACCGGGCTTACCCGGGCTTACCCGGATACGGCGCAGGATTTGGACCTGGCTTCGGCTATGCACCAGGCTTTTTCCCGGCCTACAATCCGTATTATCAGACGATCCTGCCGCTCGTCCTTTACGAACTGCTTGTCATATCCTTGCTGTAACGAAAAGCAGTCCGCTGGCAAGCCGTCCGGGGCAGCGTGTTCAGACAAAAACATACTCCGAAATCAATCGCCCGATTGGAACCATGACTGCCCCAGACGGTATCAGCGCAAGGATGTGATCAGAATGTTTGCAGAATAATCACCAGCAAAATATAAAGAACCAGAATCATCGCCGTGCTCGTGAACAACCAAGCTGTTCCGTATCCTCCTGCAATGCCCATGGTTATGCCTCCTTTGCTCGCCTATTGCCCCCATTCTATGCGCGAATGCTGAGCGCGGTATGGACGGCTGCCCGATAGGCGCAAATCATAGAGCCCTAATACCGCCTCCCTTACCCAATCGGTCTGCGTCCCCGGAACCCGTCGTTCAGCCCGTGGTAATGCGAAATTTCCTTCTCCCCTTGCTTCCAGCATAGGAGGATGTCCTCTCCGTCTTTTTTCGCTGGGAAATCAATCAGGCCCGTTTCGATATCTTTCAATTCCGCTCCTGTTCTAGTGATATTGTCAATGTTCAGCTTTGCTTGCAGCTGCAGAAAATCCATTTCGCTCTCCATGCCGAACAGCACCTCATCCGGCGCGTTGTCCCGCCGCAGCTTGGCATGCGAACGATAAAGCTCAGCGTATCGCGCTTGTACAGCTTGCAGAGCTGTCAATTCCACTTGCACGGCGGGCAGCAGCTTGTTCGCTTCTTCCAATGTGAAGTATCTCTTCTCTTTCATCCTTGCCATACTCCTCCTATCATTCCCAAGCTAGCCTAGAAGATAGACTTGTCTGTACTCGTTACTACTTAGCTCTTACACCTGCCCGGCTTGACGCCAAGCCACTGCAATAGGCCTTGCCGATGACAGCCCTGCTAACGTTGCCGTTTCCGGAAATATAACTTCTGTAACACTATCGGACAGGCATGAGTCTGTCTATTCCATGCTGATGGTTAAGCCATCCGGCAAAATTGTACGATTTCTCATATAAACGCAGTCCAACATGATGTAAATCAACAGCTTTTGTACGATTTGTCGAACAAAAATGAGATACCGCCTCGTACAGCTGTTAATCTTGTATGATTTATCGTACAAAAACTGCCAAACTGATGCTACTGCTACCACTTTTGTACGTTTTTTCGCACAAGTTTCGACTATTCGCGTATTCGACATTCGCATACAGGACCGTTACAGATGCATTCAGCAGGCTTCCCTTTCTGCTCCTCCGCTACTCTTGCCGTCCCAGGCTCCTGCCGTTTTGTCAGCAATATCGAACAGGCAAGCAGCAACCTATATTCTCTGTATTCCCGCTTGTTTCGCGAATCAAACGCGGCTGCACTTAGTTTACCCGAATAATGAGCCTGCCGTCAGGGCTTCTGCCCAGCTTTTCTCCACACTTCGGACATTGGAGCGGCGCGTTCGCCGGCTGCATCCACTGTCCGCATGAAGGACAGCGCTCCTGCTGTCTGCTCGCACGCAGCCAATCGGGTAGTTTCCGGCGAAGCTTCTGCACATAGCGGTAGGCGATCCATACCGCTATTGCGAGCAACAATAATTTCAACCACATAGAAGTCCCCCCCCTATCTTTAAGCATCGTCGTCTGTCTGAGGATCAGCCGTCGTGCTTGCCTCGGTCAGCCTCAGGCATACTTCCACTACTCCACGGCTGCGTCAGGATGTCTCGCCGAACCCGGCATGAAGGGCTTGTACCTGCACTCCCTTTCGACTTAAAGCCTGTCTTAAATAGGCTGCCGCTTCCACTGCGCGTTCGCCGTCTCCATGCAGGCATATCGTGTCTGCCTGAAGCGGCAGCCGGCCTGTGCCCGAGCCATCCCTTGCCCGTGCCTGCACATAGCCTTCTTGCACAATCGCCGAGACCTGGTCCACCATCTGCTCCTTGTCCGTCCATACGGAACCGGGCATGGAGCGGGGCAACAATTGTCCATCCATGTCGTAGACCCGGTCGGCGAAAGCTTCTCTGGCATAGGGAAGCCCCCCCTGCTGCAGCCGCGGACTGCAGCAGGCCTTCGGGAGGTCCGTATACGATGAGGCTCCCGTGAACATCCTTAATGGCCTGGACAAAGGCTGCCGCAAGCTCCTCGTTCGCTGCAATCATATGATAAAGCGCGCCATGCGCCTTCACATGGCGAAGCTGTCCGCCTTCCGCCCGAGTGAAAGCTTCCAGCGCGCCCACTTGATAGACTGTCATCTCATACACTTCCGGCGCAGTGACGGAAATAGCCCGTCTGCCAAAGCCAGCCAAATCGGGAAGCCCCGGATGAGCGCCAATCGCCACACCTTTGGCGACACACAGCTTCACCGTTGCTCTCATTACCTTCGGATCGCCTGCGTGAAACCCGCATGCGATATTGGCCGATGTGACGAAATCCAGCAGCCGTTCATCATCACCGATTCGATAGGCGCCGAAGCTCTCCCCCACATCCGCATTCAAATCAATGCAAGCTTCCATAACGTATGCAGCTCCTTTGCTTCCTTGCATGTATGGTTTACCTTTTCCCAGCTAATCGAACGGCCGTTCGAAGCATAGTCAGCGCATGCTCGCGTTCCTGGCCTAGCTGTTCTGCAGCCGCATGCGAGATGCGATGAAAGCGCAGCTCGTCGCCCGGGCGCAGCTGTGCCAAAATCGGCATATCCGATGAAATCACTTGAGCAATGCGCGGATATCCTCCGGTAGTCTGGCGATCTGCGGCAAGCACAATCGGCTTGCCGTCCGGAGGCAGCTGCACCGTGCCGCAAGTAACCGGCGATGAGTGCATCGTTCCGGCATGCAGCGGATGCATGCCGTGCTGCGCTCCTGCAAGCCTGATTCCCATCCGATCGCTGTCCGGTGCAACGGTATACGTCTGTCCGTAGAAGCGTTCCAAAGCACCTGCGGCGTACCAGCTTGTCTCCGGAGCGTCTATTGTCCGCACTACCGCGCTGTCCGCGTAGTCCGGGCAGATGGAAGGACTGACAGACCAGGGAACGGATGCCGCTTCAACAGGCTGCGCGGGCAATATCGGAAGCAATTGCGGGTCTGACAGGCCGATCGCAAGCTCATCGCCTTCCGCAAGCGTGCTCCCACGCAGTCCGCCGAGACCCGAGCGAGTGTGCGTACTCCGACTGCCGAGCACATGCGGCAGCTGCAGTCCGCCCGCGAACGCGATATAGGTGCGGCAGCCAGCGGCTGCCCTGCCGAGTGCCAATACAGTATCAGCCGGAAGATATACCGGCCTCCACATGGGAATCGGCTTGCCCCCTGCAAGCGGTCGCATGTCGGCCCCGCACAGCGCGACCCAGCATGGCTGAGTCAGGCAAAGCTCGGGACCAAGCAGGGTCGCTTCCAGCACGGCTTCGCCATCGTCATTGCCGACCAGAATGTTCGCTGCCCGCTGCGCGAAGCTGTCCATCGGCCCGCTGACGGATACGCCGTAGCGCTGATATCCCCATCGGCCGCCATCCTGAACCGTTGTATGCAGTCCGGGCTTGATCACTTTAACCGCCATGCTTCTCCTCCTCCAGGCTGCATTCACGCTGATCTACAGGCTCAAACCTGACCCGGTCGCCGGGTTCCAGCAATGCAGGAGGCCGCCGCTCTAAGTGAAATAGCGCGCGCGGGGTTCGGCCGATAATGTTCCAGCCCCCGGGCGAAGCAATCGGATAAATCCCTGTCTGCAGTCCCGCTATGCCGATGCTGCCTGCAGCGACCCTCGTCCTTGGCGTATCCTTGCGCGGAACCGCCAGCAGCGGGTCCAACCCGCTCATATAGGGGAAGCCCGGAGCAAAGCCAATCGCTTGAACCGTGTATTCCCGCGAAGCGTGCAGCTGCACGACCTCCTCCACGCTCAACCCTGTGCTGCGCGCAACTTCCTGCAAGTCCGGACCTTCCTCATCGCCGTACTTGACGGGAATCACCACGAGCTTGCCGGATGCTCGGCCGGTGCCGCGAAACCCTTCCCATGCTGACAAGATGCGCGCTTGGACAAGCGCGTAAGCAGAAACCCGCATGGAAGCGGCGGCTCTTATCCCGCTCCCGGCAATCACCGCCGCCGGATCGTAATAAACAGCAAACGACGCATAAGCCGGCACACATTCCAGCAAGCCTGGCCAAGCCATCTCCATCACTGCTTTGGAAAAGGAGGCTGCCGCGACGGCAGCTTCCCTGTCTCCCGCATCCCCAAGTGTCACGAGCATTGCCTGATCGCCCAGCGGCTCCAATATCGGTTTTTTCAACGGGCACTCCCCTCCCGCGTCATTTTTTTCATTGTACCATGATGTACGACCCTTCACCATTTTGGCAACGGCGAATATATTGAAAGGGCAGTCGTCCGTTACCGGATTACTGGTTTTTTTTGCAAGGGACTACGCTTACTTTATGAATAAAGGGTGATTGCATGAGTAATCGCATGGTGGCCTACCCGGCCAGCAAATGGAATAAATACTTGATCATGGCCAAAGACTCCGAGCTGCGCCCTTACCTGCCTCATACCGCCAAGTTGACCAAGGCTACCTTAAAGTCGTTTTTGGAACGTTTCCCTACAGTATACGCCAAACCGAACTTCGGCGGCGGCGGCCGCGGTGTTATGCGCATTACCTGCCGGCCGAACGGGACTTACTTGCTGCAAAGCGGCAAAGGGAAGAAATTGTGTTTCCACTTCCCGCACCTGACTCGAACGATGGCCAGGCAGATTGGATCGGGCAAGCACTATCTGATTCAGCAAGGCATCGACATGATCCAGTTGGACAATAGGCCGATTGACTTCAGGATTCTGCTGCTGAAGCAGGATGGAAGCTGGACTTATATGGGGACAATGGGGAAGCTGGCTGCCAGAAATCTCCACATCACAAATCGCTGCAGCGGCGGTACGCCGATCCAGTTCAAGGATGCATGCAAAAGGGCAGGGGCCTGGGAGGAGAAGCAAATTGACAAACTGGAGAAAAATCTGACCTCGCTCGGACTGCAGTCCGCCAAAGTGCTGAACAAGAGCTACCCCCTGTTGACTGAACTGGGTTTGGATATCGCGATTGACCGCAAGCAGAACATCTGGGTGCTGGAGGCGAATTCCAAACCGCAGTATGAATTGTTTCGCCACCATGAGAGCAGCCAGCTATATAAGAAAATTCACAGAACCGTACAGCTGCTTCGCGTCAGCCAATAATCACGCTCCTGCTCTGGGCGCATATAGTAAGGTATATGAGCCTAGAACGGGAGGAGTGCCGCACATGACTGCACTGCACATGTCGATTTCGGAAGAACACCATTTTTGGCTGGCCAATCTCCGGGATCACGCCTGCTTGATTCGGGATCATCTGTCCCCGGGTGAGGATACTTGGCTGGAATTAGCCGAACAGTACAGAATGCACTTCGAGCAGTTGTTAGAGGAAGCGCAGTGGATGCGCAGCAAGCAGCAGGAGGATCAGGGCGAAGCTGTCGAGTTTGCGCACCGGGCGCAGGCAGCGGCGTATGGCTACTTTCGCTTTGAGGGACGCATGCAGCATCTTCGTCTCCATAATCAGGTAGAGCTGCAGCTTACTCCTTCCAGCTTAAACAGCAGCTTGAATGAAAATCAGGAATATCTCAGGCTGCTCTATTACTGGTCCCGCGGCGAAAGCGCCCCGCATTTGCCTTTGGCGGATTTGACCGGCCTCTGGTTGGAAAGCTTGCTGGGCGCAGCATCCAGGCTCCATCGCGCCTTGGACGAGACCGAGCATGCGCTTGCGCAGCAGGCATCCCTCATCAAGCGGCAGCTTCAAGCGCAACTGCTGAAAAACGCAGCCATCCGCGGCTACTTGCGCTTTACCCCGGAAGGGTTCCCGCTGCAGCGCAGCTTTATGGAAGAAGTCTCGCAAGCTGCGCAGCAATGCGCCGATTTTTCGGCACATCTGACCCGGTTGCATCGCGAAGGCCGCGTAACGAACAGCTGCTCGCTCCAACACCTCCTGCACGTTCAGCATGAGGTCCGGCATTTCTTGAACAGGCTGTCTGCGTACATGCACGCGGAGCGCAATTCTTTTCCAGGCTAGCCCGAGCTGCTCCCAGCGTACCCGCGGATCTGCATACGAAAACTGACAAGCGCATAACCTCCTCCTATCTGGTAATATGTTGGGTAGGAGGCGACGGCATGAATCACATATGGAAAACCTACTTTCGCATCGTCAAGCCTTACCGTTGGCAAATTGCCGCAACGGTAGCGATAGGCATTCTCAAGTTCGGCATCCCTTTTTTATTGCCTTTTATGATTAAATACGTGGTGGATGACCTGCTGCTCAATGACGCCATGTCCTCGGAGGATAAGCTTCAACAGCTCGGCATGCTCATGGCCGGCGCGCTCCTGCTGTTCGTTGTCGTGCGGGGTCCTGTCGAATTCGGACGCCAGTATTTCGCGCAGTGGACATCGAGCCGCATTCTGTTTGACATGCGCAACCGGTTGTACGACCATGTCCAGAAGCTGTCCATTTCATATTTCCAAAATCGCAAAGCCGGTGAAATCACTTCACGCTTCATGAACGACGTGGAGCAGACACGCAATCTCGTAGAAATTGGTCTAATGAATGTATGGCTCGATATGTTCACCTTAACGCTGGCCCTCGGCCTTATGTTCTACTTGAATCCGACACTGACCTTGGCGGCCATTGCCATCTTTCCGCTTTACGGCCTGGCCGTAAAATTTTTGTACAAGCGCTTAAAGCAATTGACCAAGGACCGCTCGCAAGCGCTGGCCGAGATCCAAGGGTATTTGCATGAACGTATGCAGGGAATTCCGGTTATCCGCAGCTTTACGCTGGAAGCCCATGAACGCGGTCGGTTTCAAAACCGCAACAGCCATTTTTTGCGCAAGGCGATGACCCATACCCGCTGGAATGCCCTGACCTTCTCCATCATCAATACACTGACCGATATCGCGCCGTTGATTGTCATCGGGTATGGCGGTTACCAGACCGTCCAAGGGGACCTGTCAGTCGGGGCCTTCACAGCATTCTTCGTAATCCTGGATCGTCTTTATAACCCTTTGCGCCGGCTTGTCAATTCCTCTACCGCCCTTACCCAGGCAACCGCTTCGTTGGAGCGAGTTGTGGAGTTCATGAATGAACCGTATGACATCACAGATCAGCCGTCGGCAAAGCCTTTGCAAGTCCGCGGCGGTGAAATCCGCTTTCACGATGTTTCGTTCCGCTACCACGACAACGGCGATTGGGCGCTCGAACATGTGGATTTGACTATTCCAGCCGGCAGGACTACAGCCATCGTGGGCATGAGCGGCGGCGGCAAATCCTCGCTGGTCGGGCTGATCCCCCGCTTTTTCGACATCCAGAAAGGAAAAATCGCCTTCGACGGACAAGACATTCGCACTGTGACGCAACAAAGCCTGCGTCAACAGATCGGCATGGTGCTGCAGGACAATATCCTGTTCAGCGGCTCCGTGAAGGAAAACATTCTGCTGGGCCGGCCGGAAGCAACAGACGAGGAAGTCATCGCAGCAGCACAGGCCGCAAACGCCCACCATTTCATTGAACAGCTGCCGCACGGGTATGACACGGAAATCGGGGAGCGCGGTGTGAAGCTGTCTGGCGGACAAAAGCAGCGCATTGCCATCGCCCGCGTATTTCTGAAGAACCCTGCTGTGCTGATCCTGGATGAGGCTACATCCGCGCTTGATCTTGAATCCGAATCGCTTATCCAGCATGCGCTCGCCGAGCTGGCGCAGGACCGCACCACGCTTATTGTGGCGCACCGGCTGTCAACCATCACCCATGCGGATCAAATCGTCGTCATGGAGCACGGACGCATCGTGGAGAAGGGACGCCATGAACAATTGATGCGCAGCAATGGGGCATATGCAAAGTTGTACAACATTCAGAAGCTGGAGCAGCACAAACCGCTTCCGACAACCTGACTCGCCGCCATTCGCCTATTTGACGCTTCCTCAGGCGCAGGCCTATACCGCTCGGCCGTCGCGGCAATACAATAAAGGGACAGATTGCCTATTAAAGCTTGAGGAGGAGATATTGTTGGAATCGATGTTCCCCACGCAGGCTGTTCCGGCCGATTATATCAAGCATCCCGGATCGCTGGTCAATGCAGCACCGAATCTGGCTCATAGCGCCGCCGCCAGCAATTTGCCTGCTTTGACCGCGCCCGCCATGCATGCCAAGGCTGCAGCACCGGCTTTCACTTATCCGAAATCAATCGGCTGTACGCCAGCCTACCCGGCCCTAGCGGCAAAGCGACCTGCGCCCGTCAGCGTCATTCTGGTTTTGTTCGTCTTGCTTGTGATCATTTGCCGCGTATGGCCTGTAGCTCCACTGGCCAAAACTTGCAAAAAGTAAGCAATGCCAAACAGCGGCTCTCCAGAGGGATATGCCCGAGGAGACCGCTGTTTCACAAGTCTGTTATGATTTAAATCTTAATCAAAATCATACCGCTCTTCCTTCCACGGATCACCATACATATGATAACCGTTCATTTCCCAGAAGCCCGGTTTGTCCTTGGCCATAAACTCAATTCCCCGCAGCCACTTGGCGCTTTTCCAAAAATACAAATGCGGCACGACAGCCCGCACGGGATAGCCGTGCTCGGGGCTCAATATCTCGCCATTATGCTTGACGGCCAGCAGAGTGGTATCCCGCAGAAAATCGGACAGCGGCAAGTTGGTCGTCCAGCCGTGCTCCGCGTGCAGCATCACGTGCGTCGCCCCGTTCCGCAGCGCGACTTTCTTCATGATTTCCGAGACCGCGACACCCTCCCACACGTTGTCCAGCCTGGACCAGGTCGTTACGCAATGAATGTCATTGTGAAATTCCCGTCTGGGAAGAGCCATAAATTCCTTGTAAGCGATGACGACCTCTTGTTCCACCAGCCCGAAAATACGCAAGTCCCACTTGCTCATATCGTTGTAGTACGGGATGTCCCCGTAATGCAGTACTGGAAAGCTTTCTGTCAACGTTTGACCCGGCGGGACACGATTCGCACGGTCCCGTTCGCTTGGTTGATCCGTCATGTCCATCCCTCCTGCTCTTATGTTTTCCATAATTCCCGCACGCCATTGCCAATCCGCTCTTGCGGATGGACAGCATTGCAGCTCCCGGAAATCTTCACTTGCGGAAAAGCGGTCGGCCGGCGGCAGCAAGCAGCAGCATGACAGCCCCCGCTGTCACCACTACACCGTAGGCTTCTATCCAATCCGGGAGCGGCTTGACTATCCGGAACAGCACTCCGCCGATAATCGGACCAATGAACCCTGCCAATCCTGTAATCGCCGACAATACTGCAATATACATCGGACGTTCCGATTTGGGAGTATCGCCTATGACAAAGTTAAATTGAAGCAGCATGGTCCCCGCCAAAGCAACGCCCAGCAAAATATGGGAGACAAGCATGACTGCAACAACTGGCAGCACCGGAATCAACAGCCAAATCAGGCACGCAGCCGCATAAACGGGGAACGTCCAGTAGAGCAGCAAGCGTGCCGAAAATTTCCGGTTCATATTGCCCCAGAACAGATTGCCGAACATGATGGCAACCACATGGATGGTAGTAATGATAGAAACCAAATCCACATTGACGCTCAATACATCCAGCATGAGATAGGAGAATAATGGCACGACCAAATTTTGCACCAAAGCAAAGCCAGTCATGAACAGTACCGCTCCAATAAACGGCTTGTCCTGCAATGGCTTTGTCATGCGCTTGAAGCGTTTGGCTTCTGTGGACGGCTCAAGCGGCAAGTCCGGGTACCGGTACAGCATAATCACATTCCAAACCACACAAACAGTACTGATCGCATAGAGTACGGCGAAGCCGGTCCCTCCGGGATAATGTTTCAATATTTGTCCGCCGATAAGCAGCGCCGCACTGCCAGCACCATACAGCAGCATATTCCGAATGCCGAAATATCGCCCCCGCACCCTGGCAGGGACCATATCTCCAACCAAGGACCCCCAGATGACACTGGATACGGCCGCGCTGGCAAAGGAAAATAAATAAATAAGAATATAAGCCGGCACTGCCAGCCCGGCAGGCAGCCAAAGGGGAATCAATCCGGTCAACACCCAAAGCAAGCGATGAAGTCCGCCCGACAGCGCCAAGAAAAAACGCCTGTTGGCGAAGCGATCCATATAGAGTGCGACAAGTACCTGAATCACGTTCGCCAAAGGCGGTATGGCCATCACGATGCCGACCTGTGCAGGTCCCGCACCTAAATACAGCAAGTAGGCGGTCAGAAAAGGACCGCCAATCAAATTTTGAATCAATAATGCGGGAAAACCTTCAATCGTCGCTGTTCGCAAGCTTCGCCGATAGGCGGACGGCTTGCGTTTGGGCTTTTCCCATAGCTGTTCGAGCTCCATGAGGCTTCATCCTTCGCTGTAAGATAACTTAATCTTACTTGCGGCGAAGGGGAAGTCAATACGGTTATTGTACGAAAACTTTACGATGTTTTTCCTGTATCGGCGCCGATTCTTTCATGGGGAGCTTGATGATAAATTCCGTTCCCTCTCCCAAGCTGCTTGTGACGTGAATCGCGCCGCCGTGATTGCGGATAATCCGGTAACAAACGGACAGCCCTAGCCCTGTCCCGCTTTCTTTCGTCGTGAAGAAAGGTTCAAACAGCTTGGCCAGGGTCTTCTGATCCATGCCTGGCCCGTTGTCTTTAATACTGATGATCGCCGCCTGGTCGCTTGCTCTGGATTGGATTTTAATTTTGCCGGGCTTGCCAATATTGTATGAAATGGCGTCAAGCGCATTCTTCACAATATTCAGCAGCACCTGTTTGATTTGCTTGACATCAACCCAGAGGTGAAGATCGTGTCGGCTGGGTACATTTTCCAAGATACAGCCCTTCAGCATGGCTTCGCTCTCAGAGAGCAGCACAATCTCCCGAAGCAGCGAGTTGACGGTAACGTCTTGTTTAACTGGCGACGTCGGCTTGGAAGAATTGAGGAATTCATGTATGATATTATTCGCTCTGTCAATTTCCGATAAGATGATGTCTCCGTACTGCTGTTTATTCAGCTTGACCAAATCTTTGTGCAGCAGCTGGATGAAGCCGCGAATCGAAGTAAGCGGATTGCGGATCTCATGCGCAATCGCAGCGGAGATCTTGCCCAACATAGCCAGCTTGTCATTCTGATATGCCGTCTGCTCGATGCGCTTGAATTCGGTTACATCCTTGACACTGATCAGCATGTCCCCGTTTAGTTCTTCGCCATATGTGGCAGAGACGAGCAGGTGAGCGCCCTCTGGTGACATAATCTCATGAAATGGCAGACGATTATGCCACATGTGCTTGTAAACGTCCAGGATCATCTTCCTTGTGCTGCGCTTCAGTCCGGGATGCAGCAGCAGGGATTTCAGGTTGCATCCGACGAGCAATCGGCGGGGAATCTTAAGCAGCTTGCTCATTTCGATATTGACAAAGGAGAGATAGCCGTTCCGATCGAAAATGGCAATCCCGCTGTCCATGTGCTGCATGATATTCTCATACTTGTTCTTCACGCTTTGGACCGAATGCTGGGACTTGAAGATCAGTCGGCGCATTTCCTCGAACATTTTTTGCTGCTCATTGTTGTCTACCGGAGCCATGCGGTAACTGACCATGGCTTCCATCAGAAATACAAAAGATACCGGATACAAGTGGACAGCTTCAGCCGGGTCCGAGTTGGCAATAATGATTTTCATGCATTCCACATGAAGAGAGAGCATCTCTTCCGGCTTCATTCCCTGCAGCTGCTTTCCTAACTGGGCAGCGCTGTCCAGGTATGATTCATTTTCATTTTGCATATACGCCGACAGCTGCATGAGATATTCCCGTTGAATGTCATGCACGGATCGTCTCCTCCTCAACCTTTACTGCCCGCTGCGCATGCACGGAGCAGACTAGCACCAGCGCATCATCCTGACCGGAATACTGATGCTCACAGATGACCTTCGCAAGTTCGGAAGGCGAGCGATTATGATGCAGCAAATGCTTCATCCCCTCTTTGCGCAGTCCGTCTGTATGCAATATGAGCACATCCCCGTCCTCCCAGGGAAAGCTCATTTCCCGAATGTGAATTTGTCTGTATCCCAATATGCCGGAATTTCCTGTTCTCCATTTCATCTGATCCTGATTGCCGAAGAACATGGAAATATTTCCGATTCCCGCATAACTGGCTGTACGCTTTTTTCTATCCAAATTCACCACCATGCAAGCAGCCCCGGCTGTTCTGCGCATATGGGGGTGGGCGAATGCGAGCAGCCTATGGGGTTCGTAACTAGGAGCGTTCATGCATATGTCTCGAAAGGCTTCTGCGGCACAAACTGCCCGTTCGCCATGCCCCAGACCGTCAAAGACGGCAATGGACAGCTGATGGCCAGAATGTTCGTGTATGACATAACCGTCCCCTCCTTGATGCAGGAACGGATGCTTCAATACTGCGATATGTATAACTATTCTCCCCTGACATTTCAGGTTTTCGGGCCTGCACGATTAGGTGGAGAGCCATTTGCGAATCGTGACGGAGGTCCCTTTGCCGACCTCGCTGCGGATTTCAAAGTCATCCATTAAGCGCTTCGTTCCAGGCAGCCCCATGCCGAGGCCGCCGGACGAAGTATAGCCATCTGTCATGGCCATTTCCAAATCGGTAATGCCCGGGCCCTTGTCTTCGGCCCTGATTTCGATTCCGGTCAAATCGTCGTTCGCTTCGATTTGGCGTATTTCAATCTCTCCCGCGCCAGCGTATATGAGCATATTGCGAGCCAATTCAGATATACTGATGGCGATCCGGGTTTGATCTACTAATGAGAAACCCAGTTGTTTGGCCAAGTCGCGCCCCCTTTGTCGGGCGACTATGGCGTCTTGTTCCTGGAGTATCTGAATTTTCTCAACCATGGCTAACTCCCATCGTTCTGGAAATGCTTAACCATTCCATTCCTTTCTCAACAGTCAAGGCGGTCTGAATGCTGCGGAAATTGAGGCCAAATTCGACCATGGATATAGCCACGTACGGACTCATGCCGGTTATAACCGTTTTCGCTCCCATTAAACGGGACATCTCCGATATTTCGCTCAGAATCCTTCCCATATAACTGTCAATCAAATCAACAACCGAGATATCCAGTATAACCCCATATATATTGTTCTTCTTGATCTGTTGCAGGATATCATCCTTTAACCTGACTGCCTCATCGTCGGTGAGATCAGGCTTTATGGTAACAATGAGCATATCTCCCAGCTGCAGGATTGGCACCTGATTTTGCATACGCGTGTTCCTCTCTTCATGATGAGTGGCCCATCTTCGAGGCAAATGAGCGTGCCGAAGAGGTTTCCATCATCTCCAATATGTAGGCCAAACCATTGCGGAAGTCTGCCTTTGTTTCGATGCTGCCCAAGTCAACGCCAAGCATGACCAATGTCTGCGCGACCTCTGGCCGTATGCCCGTCAATACGCAGTGAGCCCCAAGCAGGCGCGCAGCCTCCACAGTTTTAATGAGGCTTTCCGCAACGCCTGTATCAACAATCGGAACACCGGTAATGTCCAGCAGTACATATGTCGCTTTCGTGTCCAGGATGGCATTCAGCAAATTCTCCATGATTTCCTTCGCGCGCGACGTGTCAATCTCACCAATAAGCGGCATGGCCACAACGTCGTTCCAAATTTGGATAACCGGTGTGGACAGCTCGGCAATCGCTCTGGCCTGGGAGTAGATAATGTTCTCGCGTTTGGAGATATAGCTGCTTATGAAATACTCGTAAGGCGTCGTCAATACGCGGTACATAGCGCTGAACGCATCGGGAAGCAATTGCGGCGTGCTGCTCAGCTGCGTAATCAGCTTATGGATCAGAATATATTTCAAGCTAGACACATACGGATAAAATGCGCTTGCTCTCATGCCGAAATGTGCGGCTTCCGTCGTAAACTCTTTCAGCTGCGCTTCCAGAACAGGCCGATCCTCGACCTTGTAATGTGTATTGCCTGTCAAGATCAGCTCACTAATCTCCTGCAGGAATACTTGACTTTTCTGACGCAGTTGGACAACACTCATATGCTCCAACCATTCGTTCCGTTCTTCTTCGAGTCTGCCCATCCACGAGTCCAAAATCTCGTCCTGGTTGTCCAACAGATGCTTCAGTTCGTCCAAGCTTGCTGACATGATAACCTCCATTAATATGAAAATCTATAATGCTAGGAATGCCTGACTCCTAAATATGTTAGCCTTATTCCTAGATAGCGTCAAGCCTTCTGAACTTTATTAGACGCAATCGCACAAAAATAGAAATAAACCGACAAACTTCGCATTTCTTCAACAATGTTGGCTGAAGTTGTGGCGAATCATCTCAGTCCGCGTGTTGGGGTTTGATTTTGTCATTGCCCTTGCCTTTGGCATCTGAATCGGCATGCTTGTCTTGGCCATTGTGATCCCTCTTGTCAGACTTGTCAGGGCGATCCTCCCGCGATTGGCGGCCTTCCTTCTCTTCGCTGCGGGAAGCGCTGCCCTTCCCATGACGTTGGCCGCCATTTCCCTTCTCTTCCTTTCCTTCCTTCTCGCCTTTTCCTATGCCGTTGCTTTTGCCGTTGCCGTTGCTTTTGCCATTGCCGGGCTTATCCTCATTCTTGTCGCGCTCATTTCCTTTGTCCTTTTGCAAATCGTCCTGATTTTCCCCCTCCTTCTCTCTATCTTTGTTCGGCCCGCTCTCATCTGCCTGCCGGCCCTTCTCGTTCGCGCTTGTGCCGCCGCGAACCTGTTCGGGCTTGACGCCTTGGCTATTCCCATTTCCGCGTTCCGAGTTCTCGTTCTTCTCCTTCCCATTACCGCGTCCCGGATGATCTTCCCGTTCTTCCTTGCTCGCATTCCCCGGTCCGTTCGGTTCTGCATCTGCCTTTTCGTCCCTGTGCTTCTTGGAGCGATGATCGGCCGGTTCAACATGGGAGTTGTTGTTGTTCCGGCCGTTGGACGCACCGGGCCCCTGCTTCTTGCTTTCGCCTGCATCCGAAGGATCGTTTGCCGGGGGAAGGCCGTCCTCCTTATCCGGATCAGCTGGCTTCCCACTCGCCTTATCCTCGCTATGGCCGATTGCTTTACCGCGGCCTGGGGGATTCTTGTCTCTATCGCGATTGTCTGCATCCGGCTCCGATTCATTCGAACGCGCTTCATGGCTTGCTTGCTTCGCTATCTTCTCTCTATGCTTGTCAACCAAATCATTGAGCAGCTGTTCCGCGGTTTTCCCGTCCTCCTCTTGCTCCAGCAGTCCGGATACACCGCCCGCGGCTTTCAGGACTACACCGATTGGCTGCCGCTGCAAATCCTCATATGAAACCTCCATGCCCTTATGTTCGGCCAACAGTTTGACGGCCATCTTCCCCGTTGAGATGCCTTCCCGACGCGCTTCCTCGCGAACGGACAGGGGGGCCGTCATATCGTCTATGCTGATTTTGGCTGCCTGCTCCTGATGCAGATGCTGCAATTCTTCCTGGATCGATTGCTTGACTTTCTCCCGCGCCGCGCTCTCGTTCCATGCATCCGCCTGGGCGAGGACTGTCGTCGTTACGACAATTTCACCACTGTTGTTAAGAATGTGCCGCTCCAGCACCCCGGCTTCATCAGCCGATTTTATAATCGCGGCAGCTGTTTCTCCCAAGCCTTTCCCGACAAGAGCAAGCCTATCAATAATCTGTTCTCCTTCCGGGTTCAATCCTTCGGCACTGCGTACGATATCTTTGCCATCAATGCCCAATTCAATGCTGGGGTTAATGTCCAGCGTAACGTATGCGACAATCCGGTGATCATACGATCCGCCGCTAAAGGGGAAGAAAGAAGCAACGAGCACAATCAGAACGACAGCCGCAGCTGCCATACTGAAATACATCGTTTTGGGGAGGGTCGGGCGTACCGGGATATGTACTTCATCGCCGACCATCCAATGCGGCTCGGCCGAACATTGCTTGAATTCGCCTTCCGCTGTCAGGATGATCGCTTTCTTTTTTCTAAGCTGCATAATGACGCCTTTTTGCCCGCTCACACTCACCCCTCCTTCTCCTCCTTGGCTGTGGCCTCTTCCGAATCCAAACGCAAATAATCTGACAAATATGGATAATGTCCCGAATAAACGAGCGTTAGTGCAATTAAATATTTTCGATTCCGTTCTATCGTTTTCCGTGACACGTCAACCTGTTCAAGCAGCTCTTTTATCGGCATCGTTTTTTTGCTGAAGATGGTCCCAAGCATATTCGGGTCGCCGGCTATCTTCCGGGCGATGCGAAACATCATCTCGCGGGAGTCGGCATGCTTGGGCGATACGCGCACCAATTCCTCGAAGCTAATGTCGAACGCGGCCAGCTCACGGCTGAACTCCGCAATTTCCGTTCTCCGCTCTTCCGCGATCTTCTCCTTTTCATACGCATCAATCGCATGATGCACATCAGCCGTATTGACCGGGAGACCGTCTTCATCCTCCAATTCGAAGGAACTGTACGATGCGTGCCCATTATGACGACGCTCGCGGCGTATATGATCGATCAGCCTGCGGCGTATAACTGTTTCCGCGAAGCCTAGAAACGACCTTCCCTCCTTGGGCGAGAACTGTTGAATCGCCTCGTGGAAGGCATGCATGGCTACCGCAAATTCCTCATCCCGCGACGGCTCTACAAACCGCTTGCAAAATCTGCTTGCCGCCTTGGCGATATACGGTTGATAATCGGTAATGACTTGGTTTAGAAGCCGGACATCTCCTTCTTGTATGCGTGCGATTGTATCTTCAATGCTAGTATCCTCTACGTCAGTTTGAGGGGAACGCAGCCCAAGAAACTTTTTGAATAACACCAGCAGCAAATTTTCCACCTCGCAATAAATGAATTCGCACATACTTACGTTATTGCGGGGGTATTAGTTGCGAATTGATTTTTTAGCACAGCAATGAAAAACCCCTTTCCCGGATATCCGGGAAGGGGTCCTCCTATTGTTCCAGCACCTTCTTCGCCTTAAGCTTGTTTCTTCGCTGGACAAGCACTCCCAGACGCTTCTTCAACTGCTCTTCCCATTCGCGATCATTCAGGCCTTTGGCCATGGTCAACAGATCCAGCGCCATGTCGATTTGATTGCGCACGATGATCATCGGATCCTCCTGGTCATTATTGACGCAATTCTCGAACAAGGCTTCGGCAGGCTTGTGGTCAATGTAATCCTGGAAGTCTACCTCCATAGCCCCGTCGCCATGAGCATACTCCGCCAGCAATTCATACTCGCTCTCCACCAAATAGTGGACTTCAACCTTATGACAAACCGGACAAAAAAGAATAGGTACATTATGAATATGGGTACGCATATGCTTTAATGTTCCTCGCGTTCCCAGCATACTGGCGCCGCAGCAAAAGCTCATGACACGATAACCTCCTCGAGTGACCGAATATTACTTACATAGCTATTCTCTTTTGGGATACGAAATTCCTTTTTTTCGGGCTAAATCGGCCCATATTTGCATATTTTGCATCCATATCCGCGATCACACGTACTAATACTAATCCGCATGATTGAAGCGTTGCTTCGGTGCAGTCATGATTCACTTATGACTTGCACACACTTATAACCATAAAAGGAGGATTCAGCGGCATGTTGATTAGCACAACAGAGAAATTGGCAGGATATGAAGTGACAGAAGTACTGGGAACCGCCTTCGGCGTAGTCGTTCGCGCTCGCGGGCTGGGCGGCGATATTATGGCCAGCTTGAAAGGTCTCGTAGGCGGCGAGGTCAAGCAATATACCCAAATGATCGAGGATGCCCGGCGCCAGGCGATGGATCGCCTTGTGCAAAACGCACATGCAATGGGAGCGGATGCCATCGTCATGATGCGTTTCGACAGCGGGGATATCGGCAGTAACATGAGCGAAATCGTGGCATACGGCACAGCTGTCAAAACGGCTCGCACTCCCTGACGCGAGAGGAGAAGCAGACCTGTGGATACCTTCGTCATCTCTTTTACACCAATCTTGATCGGCTTGCAGGCGCTTTTGTTTTTGCTGCTGTTGTGGCTGGGATGGCGTTACTATGACAGACGCTACAAGAGCGGCAAACAGCCGCAAAACGGCCTGTATGACGGAACATTGGAACGGACTTCTGAGGTTTTCATCGACCCGAAGGACGGCCTTCGCTATCGCGTCTATTTCAATCGGCACACCGGGGAAAGGGAATATATTCGAGAGGACTAAAAAAGCTGTCTCCAGGTCAAGCATTCATGACCCGAGACAGCTTTTTCATTTATCCGAGCTCCCGCTTCATATCCTGAATGTGCTCCACGCTGCCGCTCACGAGCAGGCGGTCTCCCAGCATAATCTGTGTGCTGCCGTGGGGGATGACGAACGAGTCTCCCCGGTAAATGCGCATGACCAGCGTATCGCCGAGCACCGGCAGATCGCGCAGGCTGACAAGGTTGTAAGCCGGGTTATTAACCTCTACCTCCTGTACGGAATCATCATGATGCGTGATCAGCTTCAACGCGCTGGGATGCTCGATCATCGCCTTCAGCAACGTCCGGGAAGCATATAGCGTGGAGATGACGCGAACCCCTTCTTCTCTGGCCAGCAGTTCATGCTTCTCCGGATCTTCGACACGCACGATAATTTGGCGATGGCCGAATTGTTTGGCTGCTTCTGCCAAACGAATATTCACTTCATCATCCATCGTGCCGAATACGACGGTGTCCGCGTCGAACAATCCTGCTTGCTGAAGCGAATCCTTCTCCAGCTTCGGCACTTCGATGAGCGGGAATCGGCTGTACTTCTCTTCCTTCGACTCCACCCGCTCGGTTGGCGGTTGTGAACTGTACAGCAGCACATCGTAACCTTCGCGCATCAAATCCTGCGAGACCGGAAGCGTAATGTGGTTGGCGCCTACGATCGCAATCGCTTTGCGCTCTGCCTCTTGCTCCGGGAACAGATGATTGAAGATAACCGGCGCAATCAGACACGTTATAACAGCCGCCAGAATCAAGGCGCCCTCCATGGACGGACTAATAATCTCCAGCTGGGCGGCGATGGCTGCCGCTGCGATCACCAGACTAAGGGTAGAGGAGACCAGGAAGCCGGAAGCGAACACTTGCCGCCAAGGGTACCATTTGCGCAATATCAGGCTCGGAACGAGCTTGGAAATAAAGATCGCCGCCACCAGGAGCGGAATAAACAACAAAATCTGCCTGTCAGCAAACAGCTCGCCCAGATCCAGCCTAACTCCGACCATGACGAAGAAAATCGGGATCAGAAATCCGTAGCCGAACGATTCCAGCTGATGCTTGAACCGCTTGTTCGGGGCCATCAGCGAAACGATGACGCCGGCAAGGAAGGCGCCGAGAATCATTTCGACTTCCAAAGTTTCCGACATCACGACCAAAAGCAGAATTAAGGCAAATACGGCCCGCGTCCCCATCTGCGACGTGCTCTTGCGCAGAAAGTCCAGACGGTCCCCCTTCGCCAGCCAGCGGATCAGGAGGTAGACGAAGAGGACAAAGATAAAGAACAGCAGAAGATACAGCATCTGAACAGTGTTCTGGGAGCGAACGCTGACGAATACCGCAAGCAAGATCATCGTAGCCAAATCGGACAGCACGGTGATGAGCAGCAATATCTGGCCGAGCGGCTTATCCATCAGTTTCCGCTCCTTGATGACCGGCATGACGACTCCTAACGAAATGGTCGCGATGATCAAGGTCATGAGATACGGTTCCGACACAAGTCCTATCAGAACGAGCCCATACGCCAATCCGAACGATACGATCATAATGCCGACGAACACAAGGAAAGCCGGCAGCAGCGGGTTGACTTCGTCCTTTTTCCGCGATTTCTTGCGCGACAAAGCCTGGAAGTCGATTTCGAGTCCGCTCAAGAACATAAGATAGATGAAGCCGAACATCGACAGAAGACCCAGCATCTCATCTTCCTGAATAATATTAAAACCGCTGTGGCCGATAATGAGACCGACGACAATTTCCGCCACGACAACTGGGATGAGCTTGAGGCGAAACACCCGCAAAAGGATGGGGATTAAAAAGGCTGCCGCTACGACGATCAGCAATGATGTGAGTGAAGCATGTTCCTCTATGGCCAACACCTCCGATGCGGCGCCGTCTGTTCAAAACGAAACAGAGAAGGGCTCCTTGTATCAGAAGGCCTTCTCTGCTCCTTGACTGCTGTCGGCGCCGTATTAGTCTTCGCTATAGGTTTCTTTATATTTCTCCGCGCTCCAAAGCTTATCCAACTCAGAGGCGTCTGCGATTTCAACGACAATCATCCAACCGTCCCCGTAGGGCGCTTCATTGACCTGTTCAGGAGAGCCTTCCAAATTCGCATTGACTTCCAAAACTTTGCCGCTGACGGGCGCATAAAGCTCAGACACCGTTTTGACCGACTCGACACTGCCGAACGGCTCGCCGAAGGACAACTCGTCTCCAACCTTGGGCAGCTCTACAAAAACGATGTCTCCCAGTTCATTTTGGGCGAAATCGGTAATGCCAATTGTCGCCTTTGAACCGTCGACGCGCACCCACTCATGCTCTTCACTGTACTTCAACTGTTCTGGCACATTCATCTCATTGTCCCTCCTGGTTCGTCGACCCCATTATTTTTTGCAGGCGCTGCTCAACCAGCTTCAAGCCCTTTTCGCCCGCTTGGATGTGACGGAGCTGATGCTCAGCGTCAAACAAATAATAAGACGGCACATATTCATTCTGGAATGCATCCGTGATCGCATGCGCATTGTCAATCATGATCGGATGTTCCAGGTGATACTCCTCAATGACAGCTTTCGCTGCTGCAATGTCCGTGTCCTTCTCGGATCGCGGCATATGTACACCGATTACCTGCAGGTCATAGGGCTTGCCATAGTGCTCGCGCCATACCAATATTTGCGGCAGACCTTCCTTGCACATATGGCAGCTGACCGACCAGAAGTGGACAAGCACCGGCTTGCCCGCCAGCTGCTCCTTCGTCGCCTGCCCGTTCACCCACTCAGTGACGCCCTCGAAAGCAGGAAGCGGGGAACGCAATCGCATCGGCATCGTTCGTTTTCTCCTTTCCTCACAAACAAATACCCACGAAAGCAAGAGAACCGCTGAAGCTGATTCCCGGTACTTTCGCGGGGCTCGGTAAAAGGTTGCCCTCCCTATCGGCCATGGCCGGCAAGAGGGTCTTGGTAAGATGACAATTGCGCGATTTCAATAGCGCCCTTTATTTCGCTTCCAGAAACTTCTGCCCCGGCTTCCAGTTGGCTGGACACAGGCCGCCTGATTGAAGCGCCTGAAGCACGCGGACCGTTTCGTCTACGCTGCGGCCGACATCGTTAAAATTGACAACCTGATACTTCAAAATCCCGTCCGGGTCAATGATAAACAGCCCGCGAAGCGCAATGCCTTCCTCTTCGATCAAGACGCCGTAATCGCGTGCGACGGTCTTGTTGATGTCGGAAGCGAGCGGATAGGTCAATGGACCGAGTCCATTGTCATCGCGCGAAGTGTTGATCCAGGCACGGTGAGAAAATTTGCTGTCTGTGCTCACGCCCAGAATTTCCGTATCAAGATCCTCGAAGATGTCCTTCGATTCGGAAAAGGCGATGATCTCTGTCGGACAGACAAAGGTGAAGTCGAGCGGATAAAAAAACATGACCAGCCACTTGCCCTTGTAGTCAGACAGCGAAACCTTGCCAAAATCCTGACCGTTGCCCAGCGCGGTTTCCATCGTAAAATCGGGCGCCGGCCGGCCTACCAGACGTTCTGCCATGCCGTCAACTCCTCCTTCATTGCATATATGGTTGCAGCATCCTGTATAGGATGAACCTGTAAGCAAAGACTGCCACAATGAAATCGTACCATCCGCCCAAATCAAAGTCAATCTTATAACAATTATTTACTAATAATTAATATAAATAAATCTGGGGACGCATTATTTCGTCATGGCTTGCAAGATCTTCTCGCCCATCTGCACGGTGCTGAGCGCCTTTGTGCGGTCTGCCGCGATGTCTGCCGTGCGATGGCCGGCATCCAACACCTGCTTCACGGCGCGTTCAATGGAGTCAGCCGCATCTTCATAGCCGAACGTCAATCGGAACATAAGCGCGACCGACAAAATGGTGGCAATCGGATTCGCCAGTCCTTGTCCGGCAATATCCGGCGCAGAGCCATGTACAGGCTCGTACAATCCGAAGCTGCCTTCGCCGAGCGAAGCGGAGGAGAGCATGCCAATCGAGCCGGTTAACATTGCTGCTTCATCGCTCAGGATGTCGCCGAACATGTTCTCTGTCACAATAACGTCAAAGCTGGACGGACGGCGAAGCAGCTGCATCGCACAGTTGTCCACCAGGACATGCTCCAGCTCCACGTCCGGGTATTCCGGTGCAATTCGGTTGACTGTTTCTCTCCATAGGCGTGACGTTTCGAGAACGTTCGCTTTGTCTACAGACGCCAGCTTCTTGCGTCGCTTCTGGGCAATTTCGAAGCCTTGGCGAACGATCCGCTCGACTTCGCTTACGTTATATACACAAGTATCCACCGCTTCCTGGCCATTAGCCGAATCGCGGCGGAACTTCTCGCCGAAATAAATGCCGCCTGTCAGCTCGCGGACGACAATCAGATCCGTGCCCTTCAGCACCTCCGGCTTGATCGTCGAGGCTTCCATCAAGCAATCAAAGATGACGGCCGGCCGAATATTCGAGAACAGGCCAAGCTCCTTGCGGATGCCAAGCAGCCCTGTTTCCGGACGCAGTTCCTTCGGATTGTTGTCCCACTTCGGTCCGCCTACGGCGCCAAGCAGAACAGCATCCGCATTGCGGCACAGCTGCAGCGTCTCTTCTGGCAGCGGCGTTCCCTTCTCGTCGATTGCAATGCCTCCGAACAGGCCGTGCTCCGTTTCAAATTTGTAGCCGAACAGCTCCTCTGTTTTGTTCAATACCTTTTCCGCTTCTGCCACAACCTCCGGGCCAATTCCATCGCCCGCGATCACGGCAATCTTCTTCACTTCTGCCACGTTCGTCACTCCGTTCCAAGTATTGATCTTGTTTCATTTCCTAACCTCTGTTTTAACATAAAACCGCCCGTTTGACAAAGATGCAAAAGCTATTACCTTCATAGCCCGCTTCTATAGACAACCTCCGTCATCCTTGCCTTATGACTGGAACTGCAGGCGATGCAGCCGGGCATAGAGTCCGTCTGCCGCGAGCAATTCCTCGTGCTTGCCCTGTTCGGCAATTCCGTCTTCGGTCACGACCACAATGCGATCGGCATGGCGAATCGTTGCCAGGCGGTGGGCGATCACAAGCGAGGTTCTATTCTGGGCCAGCTCGTCCAGCGCCTGTTGAATCATTTTTTCCGTTTCCGTATCCAAGGCTGATGTCGCTTCATCCAAAATCAAAATCGGCGGATTCTTCAAAAACATGCGCGCAATCGCCAGCCGCTGCCTTTGGCCGCCCGAAAGCTTCAGGCCCCGTTCCCCGATCACTGTATCCAATCCGTCCGGAAGCCCTGCCAGCATATTGTCCAGGTAGGCTTTGCTTGCGGCAGCCCGAATTTCTTCCTCCGTTGCGTCCAAACGTCCGTAAGCGATATTCTCTCTTATCGTGCCGTTGAACAGGAACACGTCCTGCTGGACGACGCCAATCTGGGCTCGCAGCGACGACTGCTTCATATCCTGAATATCGATGCCGTCAATCGTTATCGTCCCTTCGTTCACCTCGTAAAAACGCGGGATGAGGCTGCATAGGGTTGATTTGCCTGCGCCGGACGGTCCAACGAGGGCAATCGTCTCCCCGGCGCGAATATGCAGATTCACGTTCTTCAGCACTATGGAGTGCTGCTCATAGCCGAACGATACATCGCGAAACTCGATTTCGCCCTTCAGATCCTTGACTGCAATAGCATTCGGCTTGTCTGCAACATCCGGTTCCGTATCCATCAGCTCGCAAAACCGCTTGAAGCCGGCCATGCCCTTCGGGTAAGTTTCCATCAAGGCATTGATTTTATCAATCGGCTTCAAGAAGATGTTGACATACAGCAAGAAGCCGACAAGTGCGCCAATCGTCAGGCTGCCCGTATAAGCGAACCAGGCTCCGCTGACGAGCACAATCAAGTGGATGAGGCGGGTCAGCATATAGATGCTGGACGAGCTGTAGGATATCACTAAGTACGAGCGCAGTTTTGCCAGTCGAAACGCTTTGTTGTTTTGCAGAAAGCGATCTTTTTCAAATTGCTCGTTGCCGAACGATTTTACTACGCGAATGCCGGAGATGCTGTCTTCGACCCTTGCGTTTACTTCGCCGATCTTCTCAAACATGGTTGTGGCCGCCCGATTCAGTCGGCGGTTGAAGAAGACGATCAGCCATACGAGGATAGGAACCGCCACGAACGTGATGAGCGCCAGCTGCCAATTGACTGTCAGCATGATGCCGAATGCACCGACGAATGTCATCAGCGCGATGAACATGTCCTCCGGCCCATGATGCGCCACCTCTCCGATTTCGAACAAATCATTCGTCATCCGCGACATCAGCTTGCCGGTTTTCGTATTGTCGAAGAAGCGGAAGGAAAGCTTCTGCACATGGTTGAACAGCTGCTGGCGCATATCGGTCTCAATATTGATGCCCAGCTTGTGCCCCCAATAGTTCACGACAAATTGCAGACCCGTACTCGCTATGTACAAGAACAGCAAGGCTAGTCCAACCCAAGTAATCATCTTCCAGTTTTCTTCGGGCAACAGCGTGTCAATCATCCACTGCACGCCAAGCGGGAAGGCCAGCTCCAGTAAAGCGACAATGACCGCACAGCTGAAATCCAGCAGAAACAGCTTGCGATGCGGCCGGTAGTAAGTCATAAATCGGCGTATCATTCCGTCGAGTTCCCCCCTGCCAGTCTCGCCTTGCCTGCAAACCAATAACCCACGAAAGCGAAGCGAGGCTTAGAGGCTAATTTCTACTCTTTCGCGGGACCCACTAGCAGACATTTTATAATTTCGAAAATTTGTACTACAACAAAAAAAGCTGGGCCGCCCTGACTATTGCCAGATTCGGTGCGGCCCTGCTGCACAAGGCAACCTTGTCTCGATTGTTTCTGTGCTTTACAGCTTCATCTTACGAGGAACGACGGCTCATATTGTTTACTGCGCAAAACAATGCCTTCACAGATGAGGTCATAATATCCACATCGATCCCCGCGCCCCAATGCGTCTTCCCGTCGTCCCCTGTCATGCCGATGTAAGAAATGGCCTGTGCGCTGGAGCCGATTTCCAAGGCATGCTCTTGATAAGTCAGATTGGTGAACGAGAGACCCAGATGCTTTTGCAGGGCGTTGCTGATGGCATCGAGCCGTCCGTTGCCGTTGCCCACAATCTCTTTCTGCTCGCCGTTCACCCGAATGATGACTGTCGTCTGGTAATCGTCGCTTTTCTCGAATTGGTAGCGTACAAATTCGATAGGCTCGTTAACGTTCACAAAGGATTCCTTAAAGATCGTGAAAATCTCATCCGGCTGCAGTTCCTTCTGAAGCTTGTCGGAGACATCCTTCACCCGATAGCCAACGCTTTCCCGCATGGCCGCTGGCAAGTCGAGCCCATACTTGTGCTGGAGCACGTATCCGATGCCGCCCTTGCCGGATTGGCTGTTGATGCGGATAATGTCGCCCTCGTACTCTCTCCCGATATGATGAGGATCGATCGGCAGGTACGGTACGCTCCAATAGGGCGGATTCTGTTCCTCCCGCCACTTCATTCCCTTAGCGATCGCATCTTGATGAGAACCGGAAAATGCCGTGAAGACTAACTCTCCCGCATAAGGATGACGTTCGCCGACACGCATTTTTGTCAGCCGTTCATACTTCTTCAAGAGATCGGGGAGATTCTCGAAATTCAGTTTTGGATCTACGCCGTGCGAAAACATATTAAGGGCCAGCGTAATGATGTCCACATTTCCGGTGCGTTCCCCATTGCCGAACAGCGTGCCTTCCACACGTTGTCCGCCAGCCAGCACGCCAAGCTCTGCGTCAGCGACACCAGTCCCTCTGTCGTTGTGAGGATGAAGCGACAGGACCACGTTGTCCCGGTACTTCAGATTTTCGCTCATGTACTCGATCTGACTCGCGTACACATGCGGCATAGACATCGAGACCGTCGCGGGCAGGTTGATGATCACCTTATTGTCCGCGGCAGGCTTCCAAACTTCCAGCACCTCGTTGCAGATTTCAAGCGCGAATTCAATCTCGGTTCCGGTGAAGCTTTCCGGCGAATATTGAAATTGGAAGTTTCCTTCGGTTTCGGACGCGCATTCGAGGAAGAGCTTCGCACCTGTTACAGCGATATCGATGATTTCCTGCTTCGACTTGCGGAACACCTGCTCGCGCTGGGCCAGCGAGGTAGAATTATACAGATGCACAATCGCACGCTTGGCGCCCTTGAGTGATTCGAACGTCTTGCGAATAATATGCTCCCTGGACTGGGTCAACACCTGAATCGTGACGTCGTCCGGGATGAGGTTCTGCTCAATCAAGGTTCGCAGAAAGACGAATTCCGTTTCCGAGGCGGCAGGAAAGCCAACCTCGATCTCCTTGAATCCGATATCTACAAGCATCTGGAAATATTCCAGCTTCTCCTCCAGATTCATAGGCACGATCAATGCCTGATTGCCGTCCCGAAGGTCGACGCTGCACCATGTCGGCGCTTCTGTAATATACTCCTTCTGCGTCCATTTCAAGCTTTGCCTCGGGGGCATAAAATAACCTCTGGTGTATTGCTCTACATGTTTCATTGGGTCGTTCATCCTTTCTGTTTGCAGCATTCGGCTTCGTCTACACGGAATGAAGACAAGTTGATCCACTCAAAAAAAGCCTTCCGCCTCCTAATAAGGAGACGAAAGACTCATCGATCTAATCGCGGTACCACTCCAGTTCATATCCTGCGGATATGCGCTCAGCGGAAACAGGATGGGTAACCTCCTGCATTCCTCCTGTAAATAACGGTCAGGTTCCGGCTCCGCTTACTTCGATCCGTACATAGTGCGCAGGGTTCAGCGGGCAACTCCGAGGCGAGTTCAGACGAGGGCTGTGGCTGCTTCACACCGACCAGCAGCTCTCTGGGCACAACCAATGCCATACTTTTCCTCTTCATCGTCTTTTCTTTTATTTATTGTACTTCATTGCATGCAGCGAAATCAAGGGCTTACTTCTTGATCCAAGCCATCATTTCGCGGAGACGGCCGCCAACCTGCTCGATTGGATGCTCTGCTTCGTTGCGGCGAGTTGCAGTCATGAAGGCGTTGTTGGATTGGTTCTCCAGAATGAAGTCGCGCGCGAAGCGTCCGCTTTGGATATCTTCCAATACAGCCTTCATCGCCTTCTTCGTCTCGTCCGTTACGATGCGCGGTCCAGTTACATAGTCGCCGTATTCCGCTGTATTGGAGATCGAATCGCGCATTGTAGCGAGACCGCCCTCATACATCAGGTCTACAATCAGCTTCAATTCATGCAAGCACTCGAAGTAGGCCATTTCCGGCGCATATCCGGCTTCCACCAGCGTTTCGAAGCCTGCTTTAACCAACGCGGTAGCGCCGCCGCAAAGCACAGCCTGCTCGCCGAACAGATCGGTTTCGGTTTCTTCCTTGAAGGAAGTCTCGATAACCCCTGCACGGGTACAACCGATGCCCTTCGCATATGCCAAGCCGATCGCCTTCGCATTGCCCGTTGCATCTTGATGGATGGCAATCAGTCCCGGAACGCCGAACCCTTCTACGTATGTACGGCGTACGAGATGTCCCGGAGATTTCGGTGCAACGAGCAGCACATCGTTGTCACTGCGCGCCACGATTTGGCCATAGTGCACGTTGAAGCCGTGGGAGAACATGAGCGCCGCGCCCTTCTTCAGGTTCGGCTCGATTTCTTCCTTGTACACTCTTGCCTGCGTTTCATCCGGCATCAAAATTTGAACAACGTCTGCGCGAGCAGCGGCATCGGCTACGCTCAGCACTTCGAAGCCGTCGTTCTTCGCTTTTTCAGCAGAACGGCCCTGGCGCAAGCCAATAATGACATTCAAGCCGCTGTCGCGCAGGTTTTGCGCCTGAGCATGGCCTTGGCTGCCATAACCGATTACTGCGATCGTTTTGCCTTGCAATACCTGAAAGTCTGCGTCGTTGTCATAGTACATTGTTACTGCCATGGAATTGATAGCCTCCTTCAAATGGTTCCCCAGAGCGGGTGCTGCAGCGGACCCGACCGTGCCCGATCACCGATCCGTTCCAGCACCCCTCCGGGGTGTTATTCCGATTGTGCTTATCCTTGCTGCGCTGCCAGCGTCAAGCTCTGCCCAACCCGCGCGTCATAGCGGTTACCCCTGTGCGGGACAGCTCTCTGATTCCGTACGGCTTGAGCAGCTCGACTATGGCGTCAATCTTGTCCGTATCGCCAATCGCCTGCACGATCATCGTGCTTGCGCCGATATCCACGACCGAGGCGCGGAATGTCTCAACGACGCCGAGAATTTCCGGGCGCGCTGCCGGCTCCGCGTTCACCTTGATCAACGCTACTTCCCGGGCGACCATCGGTCCTGCGCTTAGATCCACAACCTTGATTACATCGATCAGCTTATACAGCTGCTTGGAAATTTGCTCCAGCGTGCGCTCGCTTCCCGTCGTCACGATGACCATTCTCGACAGCCCGTGTTCTTCCGATTCTCCGACTGTGATGCTCTCAATATTGAATCCCCGCCGACCGAACAACCCGGCTACGCGCTGCAGCACACCGGGCTGGTTGTTGACCAGAACGGAAATCGTATGCCGATGCGTACTCATTCTTCATCCCCCATTATCATCTGATCGATCGTATTGCCCTGCGTGACCATCGGAAATACATTTTCCCCTTTGCGCACGACGAAATCAATCAGAACGGGTCCCGGCGTATTCATCGCTTCTTGCCATGCTTTGCGCGCTTCTTCCTTGTTCGTTGCCCGCAGTCCCTTCACACCGTACGCCTCCGCCAGCTTGACAAAGTCGGGGCTGCCGGCAAGATCGATATGGCTGTAGCGGTTGTCATAAATGATCTCCTGCCACTGGCGAACCATACCGAGCACTTGGTTGTTGATGACCACAATTTTAACCGGAATGTTGTGAATCGCGCAAATCGCCAGCTCCTGCGAGCACATTTGCATGCCGCCGTCCCCGTTGATCGAAACGACCAATCTGTCCGGATTGCCCATCTGCGCGCCGATTGCCGAAGGGAAGCCGAAGCCCATCGTGCCGAGTCCACCCGAAGTTATCCAGGAACGCGGATGGTTAAAGCGGTAGTACTGGGCTGCCCACATTTGGTGCTGGCCGACGTCTGTCGTTACAATCGCCTCGCCCTTGGTCGCTTCGTGAATCATCTCGATCACATACTGCGGCTTGAGCTCCGTATCCGAGTCCTTGTAGCGCAGCGGCTTTTCCTCTTTCCACGTTTGCACCTGATCGATCCAGGCCGCAGATTTCGCCGGCTTCACCTTCTCGTTCACCAGCTCCAGCACGGCCTTCACATCGCCTACGCACGGAATGGCGGTAGGAACGGTCTTGCCAATCTCCGCAGGGTCCACGTCAATATGCGCAATCTTCGCTTTCGGGGCGAAGCCCTTCACCGCCATCGTGACCCGATCGTCAAATCGGGCGCCTATGCTGATGAGCAAGTCGCAATTTTGCAGGGCAGTGTTCGCCGTAAAGGTGCCGTGCATGCCTGGCATGCCCATCCACAGCTCGTGGCCGCTAGGGAATCCGCCCAGTCCGAGCAGTGTGGTCGTTACGGGTATCCTGGCTTTATTCACAAGCTCCAAGAGCTGCTCATGGGCACCTGCATACACGACACCGCCGCCAGCCAGGATGACCGGGCGCTCTGCCTCTTCAATCGCCTTCACCAGCCGTTCCACCTGCAGCTTGTTCGGCTGGACGGTCGGATTATATCCGCGGATGTTCACTTCTTCCTTCCACTCGAACCTCGTTTTCTGTGCAGAAATATCCTTCGGGATATCGATCAGCACCGGGCCCTTCCGCCCTGTATTGGCGATGTGGAAGGCCTCGTGAATGATGCGCGGCAAGTCCTCCACGTTGCGCACCAAGTAGCTGTGCTTCGTGATCGGCATCGTAATGCCGGTAATGTCCGCTTCCTGGAACGCGTCTGTACCGATGGCGGTTGTCGCCACGTTGCCGGTAATGACGACGAGCGGCACCGAATCCATATACGCGGTCGCAATTCCCGTGACCAAGTTCGTGGCGCCAGGTCCCGAGGTCGCAATGCAAACCCCGACCTTCCCTGTAGATCTCGCATAGCCGTCAGCCGCATGGATCGCCCCTTGTTCGTGACGCGTCAAGAGATGGTTGAAGTCCTTGTTGCCGTGCATGGCGTCGTAAATGTACAGTACCGCACCGCCCGGATAGCCAAAGACGCAATCCACACCCTCCAACAGCAAAGATCGAAGTAAAATTTCTGAACCCGTAATGACATCCGGCTTAAGCAGCCTGCTTCGCAAATCTTCATCGAGAACTGCCGTCGTTTGAGCACTCATGAGAAGCTCCTCCTTCCAAAAATTTCATTACCACCTGTGCTTGCCATAAAAAAAACCTTCCGCCCTGAAGTCTTGCTCTACTTCTCAGGGACGAAAGGATCTCTTCCGTGGTACCACCCAGATTCGTTATTCATTTCGCAATGGATAACCTCTGCAGGTTGTCAGGCGGCGGAATCAAGTCAAATGCACTGCTGTATGCCGGTTGCTTGATTGCCAGACTTAGCGCCTGATACCCTGGTACTTAACGCGTACCAAAACGATTCCTCCTACTAGCCGGCAGTTTGTTGCTTCCGCCGCTTTTCAGAGAAACAGCTCCGAGGTGAGCTCGTATCTAGGGGATTAAGGTGAAGGTTTCAGCTAATCCTTCACTCTCTGGCACATAAGAGCCCCTAAAACTTCGTCCTCTTCATAGCCGATCTGTGTATGGGTTATTCCAACAAGTTTAAGGATAATTATAAAATTGCTCCGACCGATAGTCAAGCGTTTTTTCCGATCTGGAGGCGATTTACACGTTCTTCATGTTTTTCCTCCTGTTGCGCGATCTTCGTCGGGCATCATTCTGTTCACCGTTGGGCCGTCCATCGACGTCATGCTTAGTTTGCGGAAAATGGAGCGCCGGTATCCCGCCTATTTCATACAGGTGTCGGAAATATAAAAAGCCGCCAACCGTAAGGCTGACAGCTCTCATACACGCCATGATTTAGGCGTTGATTTTCTGCTTCGCAATACCTGCGAGGTCTGCAAAAGCTTTGGAATCGTTCACTGCCAGATCGGCGAGGATTTTGCGGTTCATGTCCACGCCTGCCAGCTTCAAGCCGTGCATCAACTTGTTGTAAGTCAATCCGTTCAGGCGCGCAGCCGCGTTGATCCGCACGATCCACAATCTGCGGAAATCGCGCTTGCGCTGACGGCGGTCACGGTATGCATACAGCAAGGATTTCATTACTTGCGCATTGGCAGTCTTGAACAATCTGTGCTTGGAACCGAAATATCCTTTAGCCAACTTCAAAATCTTTTTATGACGACGACGAGTGACAAACCCGCCTTTAACTCTTGCCATGATAGTTCCTCCTTCGGGTTATCATCGGGCTCTGGCACTTGCTGCGCACGGAGCTCCGATTGCGGTGATTTCTTTATTTCACGTAAGTGATCAGTTGTTCAATGCGCTTCGCATCGCCCTTGGCCATGATCTCGCTGCCGCGCAGCTGGCGCTTTTGCTTCGGCGATTTGCTGGTCAGGATGTGACGCTTGTACGCTTGGTTCCGTTTGATTTTGCCAGTGCCTGTTTTGCTGAAACGCTTGGCGGCACCACGATGTGTTTTCATTTTCGGCATTGTGCAGATCCTCCTAAACTATTCTGAATATGTGGATCATGTCGGTATCGGACATTATTTCGCGTTCGGTCCCAAAATCATGATCATGCTGCGGCCTTCCAGTTTGGGCTTGCGCTCCATTACGGCGATATCTTCCACTTCCTTCGCCACGCGCTCGAGCACCCGTTGGCCGATGGCCGCATGTGTAATTTCCCGTCCGCGGAAGCGAACCGAGCATTTGACCTTATCGCCGTCCTTCAGAAACTTGTTCACGTTGCGCAGCTTCGTCTGGAAATCATGCTCCTCGATGTTCGCGCTGAAACGCACTTCCTTCAGTTCGACGACCTTCTGATTCTTACGGGCTTCCTTTTCTTTCTTCTGCATTTCGTAGCGGTATTTCCCGTAATCCATAATCCGGCACACCGGCGGTTTTGCTTGTATGGCAACAGCCACCAGGTCCAGATTGGCATCGGCAGCCATTTGCAACGCTTCGCGTGTCGGCTTGATTCCGATCTGCTCCCCGTCTGCTCCAATCAAACGAACTTCCTTGGCGCGGATGTCTTCGTTGATTACATGATCTCTACTAATAGCTTGCCACCTCCAGTGGAATTTTGCGTGAAGCCTTCTTCGTTACGAAAAAAAAGATGCGGGCACAAAATGCCCACATCCTTGTCTCCTGTTCGCTGTTGCAATACGAACCAATTCACCAGTAACCAGCCGGCTTCGCTGCCGGTCAGGTGAGAAGCGGGCGCTTCTGCTTAGAACCGTTATCCAATTCACCAAAATAATATATCACGACAGCATTCCGCTGTCAACCTCCCCTTGCACCGCAGTTGCTTCCACTTCAGTGTACGCTTGCAGCAGTCTGGAGAAAATCTGGTCCCACGTTTGGCGGGATGCGTATTCGCGCGCCCCATGCCCCAACCGGACACGCTGCCAGTCATCCTCGTACAGACGAATTAAAGCATCGGTGAAAGCTTGCGTTTCGCCCGGCGGACACAGATATCCATTTCGTCCATGCTGCACATTGTCTCGCACGCCGCCTGCATCGGCCCCGATTACGGGTGTTCCGCTGGCCATCGCTTCCAGCACAACATTGCCGAAGGTCTCCGTTGCAGAAGGAAAGAAAAAGACGTCGGCTGCGGCGTACAGGTCGCTGAGCGTCCGCCCTTCCTGGAAGCCGAGGAAGTGCACATCCGGATAATCCGCCGGTTCGTAGGTTTCCAGCAGCTCCTTGTACTGCGGTCCGTCTCCCGCGATGAGGAAGGAGCAGCGGCGGCGAATGTGCTCGGGCAACGCCTGATAGGTGTCAAACAGCATGTGCAGGCTCTTCTCCGGGGCCAGGCGTCCGACATACAGCACGACAAAACGGTCTTTGGCAATCCCCCACCGCTCCAGCACAGCCTCGCGATCCACATGCGGCGTAAAGCGGGTCAGATCGACGCCTCTCCCCCAAATATCCATTTTGCCAGCATCAAACCCTTTCCCAATCAAGTGTTCTAGGGTAGACTGAGAGGGGACGAAAATTTTTTTGCAGTCTTGATGAAACCAGTGCATATATTTCCAAAGGACGGATTCAACCCATTGGATTTTGTAATAGGCCAAGTACTGGTCGAAATGCGTATGGTAGGAGGCAACCAGCGGGATGCCGTGCTTCACGGCATAATGATGGCCATACAAGCCGATATTGAACGGCGTTGCCACATGGACCACGGTCGGATTGAAATCGCGCAGCGTCTTCTTGATATGGATGGGGTTCGGTATTCCCAATCTGCACTGCGGATACAATATAAAGGGTATGCTGTATAAACGCTGGACAACATCTCCATCTGTGCCGGCGTCCCTCTCCTGATGATCTGGAGCGAAAATTTTGACTGGAATGTGACGGGATTCCAAATAATCCACCCATCTGGCCAAGGTTTTGGATACACCATTCACATCAGGCAAATACGTGTCTGTAAACAAGGCAACTCTCATCCGTTCGACCCTCCATTCATCTTGCATTCGCCTAGTGATTATGATATATATTGTAATTCCCGTATGTAAGGAGAACATTAACCGAAAATCAAAGTTTATCTGCTTATTATTTTATACTTTATTTAATACTACATTAACACTTATCTTTTAAAATGAGAAACGTGAAGCAGTCAATCTGCCTGCCGACAGAAGGAGGGACACTTGATGAGCCGTGTCGTGATATGGCTACACCACCGGGAGCTTCGCATGTTTCACTGGATCAATCAACGACTGCAACATCAGATAATGGACTGGATCATGGGCAAAATCACGCATTTGGGCGGCGCTACCTTCACCATTTCGGCGATGGCGCTGCTGTGGATTTTGGCTTCCGGCGCGCTTGCGCGAACAGCGATGCTTGGCCTGATTGCTTTGGCAGCAAGCCATATCCCCGTAGCTTTTATAAAAAGAATATACCCGCGCTTGCGGCCATACGACGCATTGCCGGAGGCGATTCTCTCGTCGCTTCCGTTGAAGGACCATTCCTTCCCGTCAGGACATACAACCGCTATTTTTTCTATTATAACACCTTTCGTCCTTATTTTTCCATTGTTTGCCGTGCTTCTGGTGCCGCTTGCGCTGACCGTAGCCATCTCCAGAATTTATCTGGGGCTGCACTATCCGTCAGACGTCTTCGTCGGATTTATTCTCGGCACTTCAGCCGGTATCGCAACGGTCATGCTTGCAAGTTAAGATTGCCCACGAAAGTGACGTCAAGC
>NZ_BOVK01000063.1 GCF_018403685.1 Xylanibacillus composti | reverse complement strand
GGTAGTGTCAATAAGTTTGTGTATCGGAAGTGTAGGGACTCTTTGAAGTTGTCTTCGTGGTGGGCACAGCCCAAGCGTAGGCGCGGGAGTATTCTTTTAGTCTCCGTACCGCTCACGGAACATCTTCTCAAAAGCCTTCTTCGTTTCTTCCATGCCAAAGCCACGAATGATACGCTTGCTCCATCGCTCATTGTAATCGGTCACAACTAAGTATGCGATCTTTTCGGCGGCATCAATGTTTGGAACACTGTTCATGGGGTAGAGCCGTTTTCGAATCTCCTTCACTGTTCGCTCTATAGCGTTTGTGGTGTAAATGGACTTCCAAATGTCAACGGGATACTTGTAGAAGGTCAGTAGTACCGGGAGATCTGCACGCCAGGAGGCCAGCTCTCGCGGATATTGCTTGGACCATTTCAGTTCTACAGCATGGAACTGTCGTACAGCCTCTTCGTAGCAAGGTGCGTTGTAGACTTCCTTGAGATTACCGAGGAACTCTACCTTGTCCTTCACACGGACTTTAGGAAACGTATTGCGCATCTTGTGGACGACGCATCGCTGCACATCGGCTTTTGGATAGACGCTGTGAAAGGCCTCTTCTAACCCAATAAGCCCATCAAAAACACCAAGGAGAAACTCTTTTGCTCCACGTTCATAGAGCTCCTGCAAGAACATCTTCCATCCGTGAGCGCTCTCGTTACCGCCAACATGAAAGCCAATGATTTGACGGTGCCCCTCTTCATCGATGGCCATCGCCACATAAATGACTTCTGTAGCGACGCTATCGCGGCGTAGACTGAAGTGAATGCCATCGATGTAGAGCACAGAGTAGCGTTTATTTAGTGGCTGGTTCTGCCAAGCATGGACATCCTGTAAGACCGTATTGGTGATGTTGCTGACAGTGGCCGGCGAATAATGCGTACCCAGTATACATTCGATGAAATCCCCCACTTCCCGCGTGCTCATTCCGCCTTTGTACATGCGAATGACGGCCTCTTCCAGCCATCCGTCGCGGCGTTGGTAGGGCTCGAAAAGTTCGGTGCGAAATTCACCCTGGCGGTCACGAGGGACGTGGAGATCGTTGATTTTCCCAAACTGCGTCTCCAGTGTCCGTGAGTAGTAGCCATTGCGAGTATTCTGCAGCTCTGGCTTCTCGACCGTTAAGAAGTTGGTTAATTCTTCTTTCATAAGCAGCTCAAGTTTGTCTTTAACAAAGGCCAGCACTACATTTGCTAATTGATTCATGAACTCGGAATTGTGTATACTTTGATTCAAGGTAGGGTATCTCCTCTCGTGGATCTGGACAATTCCGAGAGTACCCTACCTTCCTTGTGTTGTGAACACATTTTTTCATACACAAACTAATGAACCAGGAACCCTACAAGCAGTTTTGGAGACAAACGCTGGAGGGCTGCGAGCCGCAGCCAGCTATCCCGTATGAAGTGATGGCTGCGCCTGCAGGCAACGCTTCTGGC
>NZ_BOVK01000062.1 GCF_018403685.1 Xylanibacillus composti | reverse complement strand
GCATCTAGTTTTGAGGGTGTTTGTTTGATATAATCATTCTCACGGACATGAAGCAAGTGATGGAGAGGTACCCAAGAGGCCGAAGGGGGCGCTTTGCTAAAGCGTTAGGGTGTAACAGCCGCGGGGGTTCGAATCCCCCTCTCTCCGCCATTTCATATTGCTTTGTCCGAGCCTTGCATAGGATATGGCGGCGTAGCTCAGCTGGCTAGAGCGTACGGTTCATACCCGTGAGGTCGGGGGTTCGATCCCCTCCGCCGCTATAATTTTTATCTTGCAAGAACAGACAAGCTGTGTTATAATGCTTCTTGTGTCTCTTGGACGCTTAGCTCAGCTGGGAGAGCATCTGCCTTACAAGCAGAGGGTCGGCGGTTCGATCCCGTCAGCGTCCATTCTCATACTTGCCGTTGTAGCTCAATTGGTAGAGCATCTGACTTGTAATCAGAGGGTTGGGGGTTCAAGTCCTCTCGACGGCACCATTCTTGGCGCGGAGCTGTGGTGTAGAGGCCTAACATGCCTGCCTGTCACGCAGGAGACCGCGGGTTCGAATCCCGTCAGCTCCGCCATTTACTCTCAACCGCGCCCGAAAGGGTCATTTTTTTTGTCAAAACCCAATACGGCTCGGTAGCTCAGTCGGTAGAGCAGAGGACTGAAAATCCTCGTGTCGGCGGTTCGATTCCGTCCCGAGCCACCATGTTGGCTTGAAACGTGGAGGATTAGCGAAGTGGCCAAACGCAGCAGACTGTAAATCTGTTCCCTTACGGGTTCGGTGGTTCGAATCCATCATCCTCCACCATTTTTTTCTCAAGTTGCCGAGAGCCATTAGCTCAGTTGGTAGAGCACCTGACTTTTAATCAGGGTGTCGAAGGTTCGAGTCCTTCATGGCTCATGTTGCAGCAAGCGAGACCCGATAATCCTTACGGATTGTCGGGTTTTTTTGTTTTAAAGACACGCTTCGAACAAGCCCTTTATATTCCAGATACCCGGTTGGCTATTTTTGCATGAATAAAATGATGGATTTGGTGTAGCGAAATGGAGCTTCACCCCGTCTAAAAGGGTGGAGGTGTTGAAAAAGGTGAAGCCGGCCGGCGCAAAAAGAAACAACTCCCTACCGAAAGAACCATCCTCTGCATTGGAACTGTTAATGAATGAATACGGGACTGCAGTGCTGCGTACCGCATTCTTTTACCTAGGGGATCGACATCTGGCAGAGGATGTTAGCCAAGAAGTGTTTATTCGAGCATACCGAAATTGGACTCGCTTCAGGGGAGAAAGTCATGTGAAGACGTGGCTCACGAAAATTACGATTAACGTCTGTAGAGATAAAGCGGGTTTGAAATCGTCATCGGAGCAACCGATGGATCCCGTATTGATGAAGCAGCCCCGAGGAGCAGGGGTGGAAGAAGAAGCGATGAAACGGATGGAAAAAACGGTGATTCTAAGGCATGTCATGAGCTTGCCAGCACCGTATCATGAGGTGATTTATTTGTATTATTACATGGAGCTTTCGACTACGGAAATCGCCGAGGTTACAGGAACACCGGAGGGTACCGTACGTGGAAGACTCCATCGGGCCCGGGAAGCTTTGGGTCAAATCTTAAAGCAGGAGGGGATGTCTCATGGGTCGTCATGATCAGGATCCGCTCCGTTCCTTCCAAATGGAAGCCGATGAACACCTGTTTGGAGACCTCCACATGCATGATCGCTTGAAGGATAAGGTCTGGCATAGTCTGCAGGCGGAAAGACAGGAAAGACGAGGCAAGCGCTGGAGAACGATCATTGGAGCTGCGGCGGCAGCGGCAGTGCTGGGCATCACAATTGTTTTTGCATTGGATCACCCAGGCACAGATGAAGGCATTCATGGCAATGTGCTCTCTGAGCAGGATCCCGAGACAACGCCAGATATTATGGCCGTAGAGCAAGATGTTGTCACTTTGCCTACAACCTTGAAGCATGGCGAGGAGACGGGATCAGTGGAAAGTCAAGTGGCCTTTCACAGCTTGGATGAAGCAGAGAGCTGGTTCAAGGAAAGCTTGATGCTCCCCTCGTTTGTGCCTGAAGGCTATGAACTGATTTCGATGTCTGGGTCCAGCGATCTTGAAGGAAAGCCGTTTTCGATTACCTTGCAGTACGCCGCTGGGGAACAACAATTTAGCCTGACAACCTTTAGCCAGAATGCGCCGATTCTTCTTAAAGGAGAAGAGGTGGAAATGGGTGGCATCCAAGGTTATTGGGGGGCAACGGATGAGACAGAGTTATATTGGTCCATTGCCGAGCAGCATTACAGATTAATAGGCAATCTATCCAAAGAGGAAGCCATGAACGTGGCTGCATCCTTGCAGGACAAATAAAGAACATATCCAAGGAGGAAACCAACATGAAAACGAAATTTACGCAATTGAAGAAACTAGGGCTGTCTGCCCATTATGGTGGGAGGCTGCGTAGCTGTTATGAGTACAGGGGCACTGACGATTCAAGCAGAGGAAGCGGAGCTGATGGTTCACCAAGACATAGGCATCATGCATGTACAAGAGCTGGACTCCGTTGACGGCTATGAGGGCAATGCCTCGTTGAAGGAGAAGCACCGGGAGATCGATGCGTACGTGTTTGAACAGCACCAAGGCGATTTGCAGGACATCGGCTTCAAGGTAACTCACACTGGTCCGATGAACGGGAAGATTGAAATTGGCATTATGCCGTATGAAGAAGAGTATGTCCAATACCTGCAAGAACAATTCGGCGCAGAGGATATCGTTGTCGTGGAAGGCGTGCAAGCAGTAACCTTGATAGCGGATAGTGAAAGTGTATCCAGCCCGGCAGATCCAGGTGAACCCAGATTGTTGGCCGATCCGGACGAGGCTGTAAGCGATGCGGATGCGGATGCCGTGGCAACAGAGGCTGTTCCGGTCAGCGCCGTAGTTACCGACAGCGTTATTGCAGAATCAGGTGCAGCAGAGGAATTGGCTCTTGAGGCAAGAGCTATGGACCAGCTGCCTGCTGAACGCTCCAATGCCGTCTATGCTTGGGCAGCCGCCGCTTTGGCCGCATTGCTTGGACTGGGCGCAGTGCTGTGGAAGAAGCGTACCTCCGCATCAAAGTAAGGTCCTATATTACGTAATCTGCTTTAATCGCGAAAGAAACCAAGAATAAGCAAGAAAAACAGGGATTCTCCCGCAAATTTCAGACAATTAAACAGTTGCCTAAAACCTGACAGCCACTTAAAATGGGAACACCAGTTCGCATAATAAGTGGCTGTTTGTATTTCTTCCGTTCATATACAAACGCTTATGATTTTTTCATCAAGGAGGTTGCAATGAAGGGTTCCCCTACTCAACAGTCCAACGGGCACTTTCAGGATGAGCGGCGAAGGGAAAAATACGAGGTTCAGGTAACACGCTTATTGGAAAATCGTCCATATCTGGCAGAGCGTCGATACAAAGGTGACACCTCCGCTTGCGATGTACTGCTGGATTTGGATGGGGCAATGACTATGGCAGCATTAACGAACAGACAAGCGGAAGCCATCTTCTATGTATTTGACCGGGGATGCACGCAAGCATCCGCAGCCAGGCATATGAACATCACACAGCAAGCGGTGAGGCAACTGTTGCTGGCAGCCTGCAGAAAGATCGCGATGATTTACTGGTACTGGGAACGGGATGAAGCAGACGAATAGAGATACAAAAAGAAACATAACGAAATGTACAAAAAGGGGAGAGTGCAATGACAAATCAGCGACAAATGGACGTGGAGCAGTTCATTCAATTATATATCACCATATTTGATGAGACACCAGATAGACGTATGCTGCAAGTGCTGAGCGACTACTTGCTGCACGAGGATTTATCGAACAGCAACGCACATAAGAGCACAGTCACCGAATATCCCATTTTGAGCAAAAGGCAATTAAAACGAAGAATATACGGCGAGCAGGGAAGCCGGGCAACGAATCAGAACGGAGAGGTTGCATTAGAGCGCGCCGCGCGCTATGGCGTGGATGGACGTGAGTACCGTCTGCCTGTACGAAGAAGCCGAGCCTATACGAGCTATGAGAAATAAAAATTTTGTCCTTCCCCTTGTTAACGAAACGGTTTCACGGATATATAGAGTGAGGAAGAAATACGAACATATATTCGTATAATTGCGAATGGGGAAAGGGGGTGCCGGCATTGATTCTACATCAAAGACTGTCTGGCAGCAGTCGGAAGAAAGGGAAGGTTGCCATCACATGAATGCGGCTTTGGATCTGCAGGTATTGGAGGATTGGCTCTTGACCCGTTTTCCAACCGCGACATGCATCAAGCATCGATTGCCGGAGGAGCAGGTCAGTCACCGGTTTTTCCTGTCCTTTGCGAAAGAGGAGCGGGGGTCGGAGACGGCAGCCACCGTGCAGGTGCAGCGGCAATACGAAATTGGCTACTGGCACCAGGATCCGGAGGAAGTGTTGGCTGTCATGGAGGATATGGCAGCGGCGTGGTATGAGAGCCGGCGAATCGGTTCAGGCATCGCAAGCCATGCTTTGCGGCTCATTTCGTTCACGTATGCCCCCATGCCAGGGACAGCAAGTGGATTGTACGGATGTCTTGGCACACTCACGGTGGAGCGGCGCTATCAGCTTGAGCAAGAGCCAGTAGTCAAGATGGCAAAAGTCGAAACAGCATTTCAATAAGGAAAAGGAGGGGGATCCATGTCAGGAACGTGGAATCCGACAGCCCTGCCGAAGCGGCCGGGCTTGTATATGAATTTTGTAGAGGCAGCGACTGCCCAAATCCAAGGGGGCGAGCAGGGCACGGTAGCGATCCCGCTGCTGGCGTACGCGGATACGGCGGAGCCGAAAAAAGTGTATAAAGTAAGCACTGAGCGGCAGGCAAGTGAACAATTCGGTGCAGAGTCTATTCGCTCCATCCAGCTCGCTCTGCAAGGCGGTGCCAAGGAAGTGCTGGTGTACACGATGCCGGAGGAAGCATCGGAAGCGGATTATGCTGACATGCAAGCGGTACTGGATACGCATAATTTCCACGTCTTTGTCTTCGATGGGGAATTCAACGCAGCACGCCAAACAGCGGTACAAGCGTGGGTAGCGGCCAATCGTGAGGAAGGGAAGCATTTCATGGCCGTGCTTGGCGGCGATGCGGCAGCAGATGCAGAACCTGAGAACGGCAATGCCCGAAGCGCCGCGCTGGACGACGATTATATCGTCAATGTGGTGAACGGTGTCGTATGGAACGGTCAAATCTATAATTCGTCTGAAATTGCGCCATTCATCGCTGGACGCATTGCAGGCACGCCGATGAACCGTTCGATCACTTATTCGGGTGTACCGGCAGACGATGTGCAGCCGCGGCTGACGAATGCGCAGACGAAGGCGGCTTTGGAAGCAGGCTCGCTGGTGCTGACCGACGACGGGGAAAAGGTGAAAATCGAGCAGGGCGTCACGACAAGCGGCAGGAAAATCCGTTCAGTACGGGCCCGCCAATCGATTGCCACAGCGATTACGAAAACGGCGGCGGACGCTTATATTGGCAAGATTGATAATCATGCCGATGGACAGGCTGCCCTCATTGCCGCCGTGAAGGCTTACTTGGAAACATTGGAGACGGCCAATGTGCTGACCGCGCCAGCTGTAGGTTTGGACCCGCAGTTCCCGTCTGTTGGCGATGCGGTGTATCTGGCGATCAGCTATACCGAAGTGGACAGCATGGAGCGCATTTTCCTGACAGTCAGCCTCTAATTGAATTCATAATAAGAAAGGATGAGATCGAATGCTGGAATCTAGTCGTGTAATCAAAGGCGAGTTCGGCTCTGTCTGGAAGGATGGCCAATGGCTGACGAACTTCCATACCGCTGAAGCGTCTGCGGAAATTACTTATGAGGAAATCAAGCGGTCGGGAACGCGGGCCATCGGGAACAAAGCCGGCACCATTAAATACTCCGGTACAATTACGGGATACAAGATTACCTCGGAGCTTGCCCAAAGCGTGGCGCAAATTACAGATGACAAGCAAGGCGCGTTCGTCTGTGATTTGATCTTGAAGCTCGCTGATCCGGAAGCATACGGACATGAGCGTGTCCGGCTGAAGGGCGTACAGTTCACCAAGATCGATATCATGAAATTCGAGCACGGCGCTGTGATTGAGCAGGAATGGCCGTTTGTGTTCGACGGATTTGAATACTTGGACGCCATCAGCGCGTAAGGATCGATCAGCTACCCAGAGGGAGCGGCCCGGCAGCCGCTTCCTTTTTTCATAGGTTGGCAAGCATATAGGGGCCAGCGAGGAGAAGAGGAGAAGGTTTCTTCGCGGGCGTGAGTTCATACAAAAAAGGAGACGGTTGAACCATGACGGAAGTCCATCAAGAGACATTGTTGCGCAAGCTGCTTGATACCGAGATGAGGCCAGAGAAGAAATTATGGATGAAACGGTTCGATGCCGAATTTCACATTCAGGCGCTGGACGGCAAGACGATTAACCGTATTCGGGAACAGGCTTCCTATCCGACCCGAAACGGGAAGCAGGTAGATGAAGAGAAGTTCGGCGCACTGTTAATTGAGAAGGCTTGCCTGGTGCCTGATTGGACCGATAAGGCCTTGCTCGACGCATTCGGGCCCACCCCGACCGATGTCATTCAGAAACGGCTCTTAGCCGGCGAGATTGTGAGGCTGACGGGAGATATCCTGCAGCTGTCCGGGTTCGGCGACGAGGAGGAAGCGGTAGAAGAAGCAAAAAACTGATTCGGTCAGGCGGGGTCCCCTTTCTTCTCCATGTCATATTTCAGAGGTGGGGATTGCCTCCTGACGAAGTCTATAACAAACCGGCGGGCGTGCGCACCTTTATGTACGCTTCGGTCTTGCTTGCTCTAGAGGAAGAGCGCAAGCACAGCAACCGACAGAAGGGAGGTTAGGTTATGGCTGAACAGATAGGGCAAGCGGCTAAAGGCTTAAATCAGATCGTGGGCAGCATGGCTTCGGTGGTCAAGAAGCTGGATCAAGCTTCCTCCATGCTGAGCAAATCAGCGAAATTGCAGGAAAATGCGGTCAAATCGATGGAGCGAACTTTCAAAACCCAGCAGGCAGCAACGAAGAGCGCGCAGCAATCGGCTGCTACCCAGCGCGCGGCTGCGAACGCGCTCGACCGAGCGAGCAAAGCACAGCAGAAGGCTATGAAGAACGGACAACAAGGCGCTTCCTCCAGGGTGATGCGTTCTTTAAACAGGACGATCACAAATCTGATCCCTGTATTGCAGTTAGTAGAAAAGGCGCTACGCGACGTCGCCAGTGCGTGCAAGAAAAGCACATCATCGGGATCATCTGGCGGGAAAGGTTCATCCTCTGCCAAATCGGGTGTGGCGGGGACGATCTCCGCTATTGCAGGAGGCATTGGGAAAGGCTTGTCCAAAACGGGGAATCTGCTGAAAGGCCTTCCTCTCATCGGAACGGCATTGAAAAGCCTTCCCAAGCTTGGCAATATGCTGAAAGGCCTTCCTCTCATCAACAGCACCTTGCAAGGCATGTCCAAGATCGGCAATGCCATGAAAGGCGCCTTTGGGAAAGTCGGCTCCGCCGGGAAGATGGTCGGCGGCGTGCTCAAGGGCACATTCGGCATCATGGGTTCCTTGGCGTTGGGAGTCATGAAACTTGTGGAGGATGCGAAGCTGCTGCAACGAACGATTGGAGCTGCCGCCGCCAGCGAGTATGAGCAAGTTACCTTATCTGCGAGATTTGAGGGAGATCAGCAGAAAGCGGATGAATTTTACAGCTACTTAGAAGATCGGGCAGCCGCTTCGGTTTTCAAAAAAGATCAATTCGTTGGAATATCCGGCGTCTTGGCTTCCATTAGCAACGATATGTCGGCGTTGGAGCAAATGACCAATCTAAGTGAGCGGATGGGAGCGGCCAACCCCGAGGTCGGCTTGAAAGGAGCGGCCGATGCGCTTAGACATCTTGCCGAAGGGGATGCAAGCAGTCTCGCCAGGGCCTTGCAAGTGCCGCAGGATGTGCTGGACCCGATTGTTAAAGCGCCGCTGGAAGAGCAACTGAAGAAGATTGACGAGATTATGGGCGGGAAAGGCTGGGACAACAGCTTCCTGGAACGGCTGGAAGGCACTACTACCGCTCAATTTGACGCGATTAAGGAGAGAGCTTCCTTGGCTTTCAAGGACATGGGGGTGCAGGCTCTGGATCACTTGAAGCCGATCCTGAACCAAATCAACGCATGGATGTCCAGCGATGCGATGAAGGCCGTTATTGAATTTGGCTCGAATACCTTGTCCGGCTTAGCAACTGGTTTATCTCAAGCGTTCGCTTTCCTTAGCGCGAAGGGCGGAAGCTTCATGCAGATGTTTCAATCGATGATGCAATGGCTGCAGCCAGTACTGCAAGGATTGCAGAACGGAATGATGTCTGTAGTAGGGGCTATTCAACCGAAGTGGGATCAGTTCGTCGAAGCCCTTCAAGCAACTATTAGCAATCTTCAGCCTGTGTTTGATATGTTGGGCAACTATTTCCGGACAATTGGCGAATTAATCGCTACCATTTTGCCTACAGTCATGGATATTTTCAACAAAGTGTTCCCAATACTGTCCGATATGGTGGGACAGCTTTCCAATGCGATCAGCTGGCTGGTGGAGAATATTGTCATCCCGTTGCTCCCGTTGTTGGGGACGATCTTGGAAGCCGTGTGGAGTATCGTCGAGCCGATATTGGATGGGCTTTACAAATCGTTTAATTGGGTTTCGGAAATAATCAGCCAGTTTGTAGACATGATCAAAAGGGTGAAGATCCCTGATTGGGTTACGGATATAGGCAAATGGTTTGCAATCGGTGACGGGAAGACGGGTGCCCTCCCTAAAATTAACGGCTCCCATGCGTCCGGCTTGGCTTATGTCCCATACGACGGGTATGTGGCAGAGTTGCACAAGGGGGAGCGGGTTTTGACGGCTGCGGAGAACCGCAATTATTCACATTCGAATCAACGTTCGCTGCAGCTCGGCAAGCTGGCGGATACCATCGTGGTACGGGAAGAAGCAGATATTGACCGGATCGCGAACGCGATTGCCGGACGAGTAATGGAAGCCGGGGCGCTTGTGTAGCACGCAAGAAGGAAAGGAGGCGGTACATCCATGCCGTCAGAGCTGAAATATTGGCTGAGCTTCAATAATGGAGCGGAGATCATTCAGCTTCCAGTCAATCCCGAGACAATCTCGGTGTCTGCGCAGCATGCCTTTGAGGATTTCGACGTGCTGCAACTGGGCGAGCGCACTGTAATTGGCGAGCGTAAGCTGCGTGAAATCTCGTTTGCTTCATTTTTCCCTAGGGATTATCATCCGTCGTATTGCGAGTATCAGCCAGTGCCGGACCCCTGGTCGCTCGTGCGGCAGATTGAGAAGTGGCAGGCATCCGGCCGTCCGATGCGCTTTCAAGTGGCCGTTGCCGATACAGAGCAGTTGGGAGGTCCCAAGCTGAACGTCGCAGCGACGATTCGGTCATTTCAATATAGGGAAGTAAGCGGTCACCCGGGGGATGTGTTTTACGATTTAACCTTGAAGGAATATGTTTTTCCCACGATCCGGGAAGAAGTCTTGCCAGAGCAGCGCAGCCGAGCTCCTGAGGAACAAGAGAGCGCCCGCGTGTATGTAGTCAAAGCGCAGGACTCGCTTTGGCTCATTGCCAAGCGCATGTTAGGAAACGGCGACCGCTGGCGGGAATTGTATGACGCGAACCGGCAAGTGATTGGTCCGAACCCGAATCTCATTCATCCGGGCCAGGTGCTGGAGGTGCCGGCAGGATGAAGGGAGCGGAAGTGATTTGGAACGAGCAGCGCGAGATTGCGGCGCTCATCACCGGCATGACGTGGTCGGGCGATATTGTGCAAGCGCCCCGCAGGCTAGAATTCAATCTGCGCAATACCACGAATGGCGAAAACCGGGCGCTGCCGCTGGCAGAGGGCGACACCATCCGCTGGCTGCAGGATGGGCAAGAGCAGTTTCGCGGGATCTTGTTCAGCTCGTCGCGCAACGGCAGGGCGGAGGAGTCGTGGGTTGCCTATGACGAGAGTATTTATTTGACTCGCAATACAGATTCGCGAAGAATTCGACGCCAGACGGCGACTCAATTTATACGCGAGCTGTGTGCGGATTTTCACTTGCAGACTGGCGAGTTGGACGATACGGGCTATGTGATACCGGATTTGAAGATGGCGAATCAGTCGCTTTGGAACATGATGGTGATGGCCTTGACGGAGACGGCCAAGCAGAATCAGCAGCGCTTCCACCTGCAGTCTCGCGAGGGCAAGCTGCATCTCGTCAATCGCAGCCGTAACGTACTGCAATGGATGCTCCGCAGCGGGTCCACACTGCTCGATATATCTGCAACTCGCTCGATTGAGGAGATGAGCACCCGCGTGAAGGTCGTCGCCTCGGATCGGGATCGCAATCCGGTTGAGGCTGTTCGGGAGGATGCGGCGCTAGTGGCTCGCTATGGCTTGATGCAGCATCTGGAAAGCGTCGATCCAGAAATGACGCGATCCGAGATGGATCAGCTGGCCCGCAGTTTGCTGGCTGCCGTGGGCAAAGTTCAGCAGCAGACAGAGGTGGAGGCCATCGGAAATCTGGACGTTCTTGCAGGCAAGCTCATCTATGTGAAGGATGCTTTAACCGAAACCGATGGAGCATTCTACGTTTCCTCTGACTCGCACACGATTGGTCCGACGGGGCATCGCATGAGACTGACACTGTCCTTCACCGATGATTTGCCGTCGATGGAAGCGGATCAAGCAGGATAAGAGAAGGAAGTACAAGCAAGCGCGACAGGAGGGAGAACACACATGGAGACGCTTGAGGGGAATCCCTACAGCAGGTGGGTGCAGCTGATCCGGCAGCAAAGCGGCAAGCCGCAGGATCGTTTTCTGCTGGGCACCGTGACAGCTCCGCCTCCAGGCATGCGGGTCCAACCGGACCATATCCGTTGGGAGCTCGATGCGGAGGACTTGTACATTGCCGCGGACTGGCTGGAGCATGAGCGCACGGTTCGCATGGAGGGAATGGGGGCGGACATGCACATGGAGATACGCTCCCCGTGGAAGACCGGCGATCGTGTCCTGCTGTTGTCCATGAACGGGGATCAGCAGTTTATGGTGATATGCAAGGTGGTGAAGGCACGATGAGTTTAGTTCCTAGTCAACTGCAGAACGTACCCGCTGCCTGGCGTAACCCGGACAAGCAGCCGAGCAGAACGTACAGGTTGGACATAGACGGAGGGCGTTTGGCCGGTACAATTGACGGACGGACGGCTGTCCAGCAATTCGTTCGCAAGACGTTGGCAACTGCTCGAGGACGCTATCCGATCTATGATGACCGCTATGGCAGCGAGATCGAAGCGTTAATGGGACGCAGCGGGGATCTGGCTTGGCTCAAGAGTGAAATCCCTCGGTTGCTGGAAGAGGCGCTGCTGCAGGATGACCGTATAACAGCTATTGAAGTAACCGGGCTTCGCCTGGAGGACGATGGTCTATGGGTGGACGTACACGTAACAACTACGGAAGGCAGCGTGACGGAGGAGGTGAGGGTGCGAGATGGCGTATGAACATCAGACGAAACAAGCTATTTTACAAAGAATGCTGGACGCTTCGCCAGAGGATATCGACAAGCGGCAGGGATCGGTCACCCATGATTTGCTGTCGCCCGCAGCAATTGAGCTGGCGTTGACCTATGTTGAGCTGGATCAGGTGCTGCAGGCGGGGTTTGCGGATACTTCTTACGGTGAGTATTTAGACAAGCGTTGCGGCGAATTGGGCATATACCGGAAGCAGGCAGTGAAGGCTGTTGGGAGCGTGGCATTTTCGGGGCCGTCCGGCACGTCGATTCCGAAGGGAACCGAGTTGGCAACTGCCGGTCCGGAGTCAGTATCCTTTGTCACGAAGGAAGCAGGGATGATCCCCGGCGAGTCTGCGGGCACGGTCGTGCTTGCAGCAGAAGCTGTCGCTGGAGGGGCATCGGGCAATGTCAGAGCCGGGGCAATCAGCTTGATTCGCGGCAATTTGGCAGGCATCTTGACGGTAACGAATGAGGCGGCTTTCGACGGAGGAACCGACCGGGAGTCCGATGCTGCCTATTTGCAACGGTATCTGGACCGGGTACGGAAACCATCGACCAGTGGCAATGCCCACCATTACGAGCAATGGGCGAAGGAAGTGCCCGGCATTGCGGCGGTCAAGGTGTTCCCGCAGTGGAACGGTCCGCTTACTGTGAAGGTGGTGGTGTTGGACGATGCGCGGACAGCTCCGCCAGTTTCCAAGGTAGAGGAAGTTGCCGCCTATATTGAATCGGTACGTCCGATTGGCGCACAGGTGACCGTAGAGGCTGCGACGGAAACGCCGATCCATGTATCGGCTGGATTGACGCTTGTCCAAGGGGCCTCGATGTCCCAGGCGCAAGCGCAAATAGAGGAGGGGCTTCAAGCTTATTTGAAAACCTTGGCTTTCCTGGATCCGATTGTCCGCTATGCGAAGATCGCCAATGTCATTCTCGAAGCGCCGGCTGTGCTCGACTACAGCGATCTGACGGTGAATGGCGGCGCTACGAACATCGCGATTGACGAAGAGCATGTCGCCGTGCTGGGGACGGTGAATCTGCATGCGTAACCTCAGACAGGCGATGAGCGACTATATGCCCCCTTATTACAGGGAGGTGCGTGAGGCGGAACAACTGCTGGACCGAGAGGCTGCGGAATTGAACGGGCTGAATGCAGCGATCCGTGACGTACTGAACCAGCTGTTCGTGGACACGGCCACCTGGGGCTTGGCGCATTGGGAACGGATATGCGGCATCCCTGTTGATGTAGCGAAGCCGCGGAATCAGCGCCGCTCCGTCATCAAGTCAAAGCTGCGCGGGGTAGGAACCGTGACGGTCTCGCTTGTGAAGGCAGTGGCCGAGGCCTATGACAACGGTGAGGTGGATGTGACGGAAGATCCGGCCAACTTCTCGGTGACGATCACCTTCATCAGCAACCATGGTGTTCCCGAGAATCTGGACGATATTCGCAGAGCGCTTCGGGAGATTGTGCCTGCTCATTTGGCGATTCACTTCGAATTTACGTTCATGACCTACGAGGCTCTGGACTCGTACTCACTCACTTGGGCGGACGTAGATGCGAAGGAACTCACCTGGGCAGATTGGGAAACGTACAAACAGTAAAGGAGTGTGGAATATGGCGACAACAACACCAAGACTAGGACTGCCGCGTCCGGAGGCGAGTGACAACGTCACACTGGAGAACGAGCAGGCGCTGATTGACGCGATCGATAGTGCTGCCGCCGCGCAAGCCGATTTGGATGCACATGTTGGCAACGCTTCCGCCCATGTGACTGCATCCGAACGCGCCGCCTGGAACGCGAAGGAAACCCCTGCCGGGGCACAAGAAAAGGTAGACACGCATGCTAATCGAACCGACAACCCGCATAGCGTCACGAAATCACAAGTTGGGCTAGGTAATGTAGACAATGTTCAACAAGCTCCTGCATCCCGTACCATTACTGCAGGAAATGGTCTTTCGGGGGGAGGAGATCTCACCGCGAATCGAACCATTTCATTAGGCACACCCGGGACCCTCTCAACTTCTAGTACCAACAGCACAACTGCTGCAAGTCATACGCATGCCGTGAATTTTCCGGTTACCAGTGTAGCGGGGAAAACAGGGGCAGTCTCGCTTGTAAAAGACGATGTTGGTCTAGGCAATGTACAGAACTATAGTATCGCGACGCAGGCGGCGGCAGAAGCAGGCACATCGAACAATGTTTATATGACACCCCTCAGGACTAGGCAAGCGATAGCGTCAGCGGGTACTCCTCTTGATTATGAAGAAGGTGTATGGACGCCAAGATTTGCAGGGTCAATAAGTGATGGTTCACATGCTTATTCTCTACAAGTTGGTAGATACATCAAAATTGGACGTATGGTGCACTGTCAGTTTCAGCTCACATTAAGTAATAAAGGCGACTCGGTTGGGGCGTCTTTTGTTCGCGGTCTACCATTTAGTTCTGGGAGTAATTTCGGAATTGTGGGGACGGTTAGAATCGTAAACGCAGACTTGGGGTCGGGATATTATGCTGTAGGTCTTACGGTGAATTCTCACGCAGTAACGATCCTTTTAAGGAAAAGGGGTCAGACTGAGGACATAACCATTGAAGCTAGCGGGAATTTAATAACCAATTCGACAAGCATCACAGGATCAATAACATATTTTGTAAATTAATATATTATAGGGGAGGTAAAGGTAACAATGATTAAAAAAATCACACTGGATATGTTGACACCTGACAGTGTCAGCGTTAAAACTCAGCAATATGTCATAGTTGATGGTGTCGAGTATCCAATTGGACAGCCACACCGCATAGCATTCGTCAATAATGCGGCGGGACGCGCTGCAATAAATGGTGAGTTGCCACCTGCACAGGCCAATGCAATTATGGCAGTGTGGGGAAATGGGCCGACAATTGCAGATCAAGAGTAATTGACCCTATGGGAGAGTACTGTCATGGAGTCAATGGGTGTTTAATCGGCATCAGCTGCGATTAGCGGTGTGCTATCCGGCCGAATCGGCAATGCAGATCATAGTTGAAGGTTGCAACGGAGGTCCGCAGAATGCTGCGCTCAAGTCAGATGTTGTTTTCATTAAACCCAGAATTGATAACATTCAGACCAGGACTAAGAGTCGATAACAGTGACCGTATCAGGCTCAGACATTGTCCGACGAGAGCGCAGGAATTAATTTTATGGGAGCTCGCGGAGATTGAAGTCGCTAAATAGAACGGGAGGGAGGCTTGGCAATGCCTGAAGGTATCGATATGATAGACTACTTCGCGTTATACGGGCCGTTCGCGGTTCTTTTCGTTTTCTTGTTTTGGTGGACGCTCAGAACGTATAACAACCGTGAGGAACTATACCGCCAAGAAATCGCAGAAATACGGAAAGAGTCTGAGGATCGGTCCAAGCGCCACTACGAAGTCTTATCGAAGTTCGCCAAGAAATACGACATTGTCATCGAAAAATTGGACGAGTTGCAGTCACAGCTTGCAAAAAAGGGGTGAGGGCGAATGGCTGTCGCAAACAATCAACAAGGCCGCCGCTTGAAAATCGCAATAGACGCCGGACACGGGCCGGATACGCCGGGGAAGCGAACGCCGGATGGCGCGATGCGGGAATTTCAATTTAACCAGGCGGTGGCTCGGTATTTGAGAGAGGCACTGGCGAAGTACGAAGCGGTGGAGACGAAGTTCACCCATGCCGATGACGGCAGCCGCGATGTGCCGCTGAAGGAGCGTACGGATGCCGCCAACGCTTGGGGGGCGGACGCCTTTGTCTCGATTCATGCGAATGCTTTCGGCGATGGATCGTGGAACGCAGTCATGGGAATTGAAACCTATGTGTACACCACGCGTCCCAAGGATTCGGTAGAGCTGGCAACGGCGGTGCATCAGTCGCTGATTCGTCAGACCGGCCGCCCGGATCGCGGGGTCAAGGCGGCGAACTTCCATGTGCTGCGGGAGACGGCGATGACGGCCATTCTCGTGGAATGCGAGTTTATGACCTGCAAGGAATCGGCCGCATTGCTGCAGCAGGACAGTTATAGGCGCTTATGCGCCAAGGCGATTGCAGATGGGTTGGCAAGCAGGTACAGCTTGCAGCCTCGTCAGCCGCAGCAGCCCTCTTCTTCTCAGGCGTCGACCGCACCTCTATACCGGGTGCAGGTCGGCGCTTTTCGTTACAAAACAAACGCAGAACGGCTCGCGCAGCAATTGCGGGAGCAAGGATACGACGCATACTTAAAGGAGGAATCACACGTATGATGGATGTTGAAATATATAATATTGCGCTGGTTCCAGTCATCTTGGGTTTGGTTTCGGCGGCAACGGCGGTCGGCTTTCCGAAGTCGTGGGCGCCTATCGCGGCGCTTGTGCTGGGTGTGGCAGCAGGGATCAGTTATGTGGCGCCGGACAATTTGGGACAGGGCGTGCTGGTGGGCATTACGCTCGGTTTAAGTGCGGTCGGTCTGTATAGCGGTGCGAAAAATGGGATCGAGAGCATAAGGCGAAAGGACCATGAGTGGATGTAAGCAACTTAGCGAATGACTGCTGCCTGTAACTATCAAGCCCCCTAATT
>NZ_BOVK01000061.1 GCF_018403685.1 Xylanibacillus composti | reverse complement strand
GAATGGCGCGAGAATCGCCCTAGGTCCGCTTCAAAAGTAACACGCATTATGTAGCACAATCTAGCTGAGGGAATTTACACATAAATTTGGACTTGATCGCTATTACTCTGATAGTGCTTGGTTTACAATCCTGTAATAACACTTACTTTATATATCCCCTGCCCATGGCATGGGGATATTTTCTTGTTTATTTTTTGTTTTTTCCTTGCAACTTATTCTTATTTCATTCGTTTAAACATATAGGCGTAGCTTGTGTATAATTATATGAAAATAGCACTACATAGGAGGCATAGGAGAATGAATCAAAGGCTTTATAAAGGCATGGTTGGTGTCAGCCTTGCTGCGGCTCTGACATTGAGCTCGGTAGCTCCGTCATTCGCTGATACCGCTGCATCAACCGCTCAAGCCAGCAAGCAAACCGTAGTCAACTCTACATTAGGCAAGGTCAACATCGATTCAGTCAGTTTTTTTGAATTAGCGGAAGTGAATTTGTTGTCCGACAGAAATGGCAACACTATCTCGTTTAAGGTCACTGTTCACAACAACAGCAGCACAGATATTAACCTCTTGGATTACTGGACACAGGTAAAATCTAAGGCCGGATCCAGATTTACCGTTAATCTCATTCCTGAAGATAGACTAGAAGAACGTGTGCCTGCCCAAACATCCAAGACTCTGACTTATTATGCTGATGTCAGCAAAAACTTGTCTCTTCAGGATCTTCAGTTTGAATTCGTTAAATGGGATTTCAATCTCCCTAACTTCGAGAGAAGCTTAGGTACTATCTCTGTACCGACCACTTACAAGGCCGTTACACCTGCGAACCAGAAACGGAATTTGCTCGTAGATGGAACTGAGGTCTCGACTTTCATTGATCGAGTCATTATGAGCAAGACTGAGAAGTATCATAGACCAACCATTACATTGCAACTAGAGAATATCGGTTCTCAAAGTTTCACTTTACCAGCATATGAGTACAGAATCCTTACTTCTAACGGTTTGTCTTACCCGCTAACCTTAAAAGGCACAAGTGAAATGGTTCTTAACCCCAAGGTAAAAGATGATATTCAATTGACGGGTTCAATTCCGGTAGATGTTGATCCTTCTGGCTGGAAGCTGCAGATCGCATTGCCTTTGGCCGATTCTAATGTGAAACTGCCTATTGCGACTTATGATCTTCCTGCAATAAACAAACAAGAAGGTGGCGCCATCGGAACCGAGCATTCCTTCTCTAATTCAACTGGTGACTACCATGTCATCCTGAACTCCATTCATCGTCTACCTAGTGAGGATTACGACTTGCTTACAGCTGATTTAACGATTACTAATAACGGAACAGAGACTCTGGAGCTTCCCAAGCTTGCTGGACAGTTCACGCTAGACCAGAATATTGACGTTACAGCAACAGCAGTGCTATCGGACAATGTAATCGGAATTAAGCCGAAGTCCAGCGTTTCCGTACAGCTTTATGCAACGATTCCATACACATACGAGTTCACTGAGGTTCGTACCATACTTCAGGAGATCGAAGAGGACGAGCAGCGTGTAGATCTTCTTGAGTTCATACACAATGAGGACCTGTCCTCCATTAATACCATTGGTGTCAATGGTAAGCACACACTCGATGTGATCGGAAAGAGAGCTGCCCTATCTGTGCGCAATGTTCTCACTTATGAAGGTACTTCCGCTAACATCTTCTCAACACAGTTCTTGGCTGAAAATTTGGAGAAGCGTTTCTCTAACATCGCTAATCTTAATGCTTATTATGAAACAGAGGATGGTTGGTTATACCCTGCGTCTGTAGAAATCTCAGAGAATAAAGTAGCACCAGGTGGCAAAGCATTGGTTAATTTCTACAAGCAGTTCCCTAAGAATATTGACACCAGCAAACTCAAGCTTGTAGTAGGCGAAGCCATTATTGGGGAAGACGGTACTCCAACAGATCTGTACGTCAACCCTGTCGCTTTCACACTACCTGACGAGACTCTGGAAGTGCCAACGGAGTTAAAGCAACTTGATATGTTCCCTTATGAGATCTCTATGAGCAAAATCCGCACACAGATTAATTACGAGGCAGGTACTATGACCTTATCCTTTGATTACAATCTAACCAAGGACTTGCTCGTTGAGGCTAACACGGAAAATCACAAATTGGTACTAGAAGTAACGGATGAGAAGCACGACCTCAAGTTCACGGAAGTGTACTCACTAGAGAATGGAGATAACCCGGATACTACGTTGGAGCTTGGTGAAAATTCCGGCGAAATGGTTAAGCAAAGTGGAAATTTGGTCTTCCAGATTCGTACACTAGAAAAATACAATCTAAATGTATACCACCAATTCACATCAGGACAGAAGAAACTGATCGGCAGTATGGAAATCGGTTGGTTTAGAACAACGGACTAATTCAACTATTAAGTGAAAGTGGAGCAGAAAAACATTGATGTCCTCAATGTTTTTCTGCTCCACTCTTTTTATCTGCCCTCTTCGTTTAATAATCGGATTTATTTTTGATTTCTTCGAGTTCAAGTTGTATCTTTAACAATTGTTTACTTATGTCGCTCATCTGTTCTAGAGCGAAGAATCTGTACAAGAGATAGGCTTTTTTATCACTATTGTTATTGTTACCAACATAACGCTGCAATGCCTGTGCGGACATTTCATAGTAAGAAGCAGCATCGACAATTTTTTTGGCTAGCTGTGTATATTCAAGAGGATGCTCATGCTTATCTGCATTCGCTTCATGATACGCAAGTATCTCCTGATTCAACCTATTCATTTCATTTTTTAACTCCTTTACTTTACCAGTAGACACCTGCTGCACCCAATTCACTTCTCCTGTGGCTTCATACAGCTCATATGCAGCGGCCAGCAAGTTGTTAAAGTTGATCAACTGTTCTACAGCTGCTTCAGATTTAAGATGAATTATCTTAGTATCATGCCAAACGTCCTCATTTGTAGGATTTGTATTACTCGCTGGGGGCTCAGGAGTCGGATTAGTCTGATCTGTTGTACTTTCGATATGTACAATCTTATTTGAAGCATCCCAGTCGATTTGCGCACCGATTGACTCCATTACAAAGCGAATAGGTACATACACCGTATCAGCTAACAAGTAACCTTCTGAACATTGATTTCCATCACAATTCTCTCCCAACATCACTTGTACTTTATTCAGATCTGAGACGGTGTTGCCATAAGATTGGGGCACGAACGGACTTGTCCCTATTAAGACAGCTCCACCTAGTATTAACAACCACTTCCATCTGCGCATAGTATATCACCTCATCAGTTTCTTCTATACTTTATTATCACATGAGATGCCAAAAAAAAGAAGACCCCGAAGGGTCTTCTTTCTGTGAAAGTTACTTATGATGCTTGATTAAAAACCAACAGATACAGCAGTTACACGGGATTGACCAGTTGGAGAATCAGCTGTCAATGTAAATCCGGCAACATTACCTGTCACTGTAATAGCACCAAATGTAGTGCTCGAGCTGTTGTTGTCAACAGTTACGCCAGCACCAGCTTCAGGAGTACCATTGAACTGGATTTCGCTGACCGAATATCTTACACCCAGGAACTTGTCATAAGCTTGGAATACGGATACAGGACCAGTGAATCCATCAGGGTTAGTGACAGTCTCATCATGCTTGTATTCAGTTCCATAGTTGTCTTTAGCTTTCAGCTCCATCAAGCTCCAAGCACGTTGTCCATTAGCAGTCATAGTTGCGGATGCTTTACCATCGTTGAACTCAGCAACTCTAACCGCATCGGATTTAACTTCAATTTCTTGAGTCAATGTGCCAGTGCCGCCTTCAGCTTTTGTGTGCAGTACACGAACTGTAGTCTTTCCAGCTTTGTTACCCAGTACTTTGTCTTGGCTGTTATGCTCAGCTACACTGGAGTCTCCAGTGGACAAGGACAGGATGTAACCGCCTGGAAGTGCTACCTTATCGCCGGAACCATCTTTAGCTTCCAACTCTACCGTCTTCGCATGCTTGCTTATTGCAATCTGATCATCGAATACATAAGTGGAGTTATCAATTGCCGCGAACATTGGGTTGATTGTCTTCAAAGAGTAAGTCAATCTTGTGTTGTTCGGGTTGATAACTGTCATTCTCTTAGTAACCGAGGATACGGATTCGTCAAGAACACGGCCAGTATCTTGGTTGATCTTAACAAGAGAAATCTTCACTTCATAGTAGTCGTTGTAACCAGCACCGGATGCAGATTCAAACTTAAGATCTTTATCCAGTACATCGCTCAGGTTAGCATAACCGCCAGTAGCTTGGCTGAATGTTACACCAGTGCCTTGAGAGCCTGTTCTTTCAACATAAACTGCATAGCTTACAGTTCTTGTTCTTTCTTGAACGTTATTAACAGTACCTTTAATCTCTTCGCCGTAGTTGTCAATTGCTACAACTTTCAGCTTGGATTCTGCACCAGCAATAGCCTTCTTAGCGTTGTCGTCCTTCACTCTCAAGGAGACAGGATAACGCTGATCTTGGATATTGATCGGGAAGTTCTTGCTGAACATAATTCCATTTGCACTTTCAGGAATGATGTTTACAAAGATATTAGCCGCACCTTTGTTACCAACGAGTGCGATATGCAGTTTACCTTTGTGCTCACCAGTCTTCACAATTGCTTGCTGAGAACCTTGAGTCGCCAGCATAGCGCTTGTTACATCACCTCTAGCACCCAATGTCAGGTTGCCAGATGGTCCAAATTGAAGGTGTCCGGACTCGTAGTTTTGAACGATGTCATCAGCGGACAATTTGTTACCTTCAACGTCATAAGCAGTAACTGTGATATACTTGTTCTCATCGCCAGCTGCCAGAGTTGGAGCTTCCAGTTCTACTGTAGCAGCATATTTTGTTGCTTTAACGTTGATCACCTTAGTAGCGGAGGAGCCACCAAATACATTAACAGTGTACTCGCCAGTTACCTTAGCGTCGCCATCTTTCAATCTTACGATTACATCAAGGAAATCGTCGTTGTTATCATCGTCCAGTTCAGCTTCGAGCTCTTTCAGATAAGGAAGAACATTTACAGAAGCGTTGAACAATGTGCCGGAACCTTCCGAGATGCGATGACCGTATTGATCGTATTGAATCAGTTCAATTACAACTTTGTCGCCTTGCTTGGACAGGTAATCTTCGCCGTTGGAGTAAGCAGCGTCACCCAACTCAACTTTAGCAACATAAGGCTTGCTTCCCAACTTGAACGTTTTGTTTACGCTGATTTGGGAATCAGTGTTAATTACGTTAACGGAAATTTGGCTCACGTTTGGAATCAACACTGGTGTTTCGCTATCGGAATCATCAGTATCCATATCCACATAGAGTTTGCCATAACCGTCTTTCTTCACTTGCGGCTCTCTGACTGTGTTAGGCGTGGAAGCATACACGTCAAAGTTGCCTGCGTTGATCGAAGTTGGCTCGTCGTATTGGTTGAGCGCTTCGAAGTCGATTCTTACCTTGTCGGATTGTGCAATTGTGTCAGAAGGCGTAGTGAACTCAAGCTTAACTACTCTTTCGTTCTCAGCTTTGAACGTTGCAGTACCGTTTTGAACGTCTTCTTCATTCAGACCTTCAAGGGTTACTGTATAGTCACCTTCCATAATCTTAGCGTCAGTCAATTCCAATGTAGCTGTCTTACGGTCGTCGGACCAAGTTGTCGTAGTTGCAACTGTAGTAGTTACACGCTTCAGAACAACTTTAGCCTTCTCAGTGTCAACAGCTTTGTCAAGTACTACTGTTACTTCTTTTACACCAGTTGGCTTAGCAGATACGATAGAAACCTTCGCAGGCTCGAATACACCAACTTTGCCGCCAACAACGTATGTTACTTCAACCAATTGAGCGCGAGTAGCGTTAGCAGTGAAGTCAGCGTCAGCGGAGATCAGTCCAGCGTCTACTGCAGCTTTCACATACTTTTGCGCCCACTCGGATGCGCCTTCAAATTCAGCTTCTTCGTCTACTTCAAGACCAAGAGCATCAACATACACGCGAGCCATTTGCTCGATTGTGATGTTGTCCTTGTCGCCGAATACAGTTTCGCTGTAGCCGCTCATCAGACCAGCTTCCTTAACAGCTTCTACTGCGTCGAACGCCCAGTGTGTCGGTTGTACATCGCTGAAGGATGCAGTCGCCGGAGGATTGCTAAAATCAAGACCCATTACCAATCCTGCTACGCGAGCAAATTGCGCGCGAGTCATGTCTTGGTCGAGACCAGCGGAACCGTCTGGCATGCCAGAGAAGATTCCTTTTGCTTTCAATGCGTCGAATTTTTGTTGTGCAGTCAGATCATCTGCAGCAGATGCAACGGAAGCAAACATGCTGAATACCATTGCAATCGCTAGCAGCAGGGATAAACTTTTCTTCATACCCTTTCTTTCTCCTCCTTGATATTTCGGTGTGTGAGAGTGTTGTTTCTTGATAAAAGTAGAGCTCGATTCTCTCATAGCCGATTCACCCCCTTCCCAGAGCTGAGCAATTTGCTTATAGATAATGCTCTGCAACACGAATGTCACAGAAACTAGTTAACAAATAGTAGAAACAGAAAGACTACTTTAATATTATACATGTTCAGCCTGACTGCGTAAAGCTCAAATTGAGAAATGATACCAACATTTGCTGTGTCTTGCTCGTTATGTGTTGTTGACTGCACATGTTGTGATCTCACTCATATTAAACGCAGGGTTTCATTAAAAGTTGCGCTCTGCTCAGAAAAAATGTTGCAATCGATTCGGGGGAATTCTACCAAATTCGCTATCGATCCGCTTTGATGGATGGGCTTCTATCAAGCGCTGATGTATCCCTCATCCACATGACATAGTATATAATGATTTGCCCTATGCGTCATTGTCAAAGATTTTCCATGTAGCAAGCCGCATCATTGCGATGCGGCTTGGACAATCTAGAAGTATTAATGAATTTCCGGCAAGATCTTCTGATCGGCAAGCACCTTGGCGATGATGATCGCAGCATCGGCACGTGTAAGACGTGCTTTGGGCTCGAAGACACGTCCTGCCTTCGGATCTGTCGGGTCTACCGGCGAGCCTTGGATGTATCCCTTCTTCACAATCGCATCGACAGCCGGCTGGAAGTAATACGCGAACGTCGCATCGCTGAAGTCCTGGAACGTCTTGCTGAGCGATGCTTTCACCTTGTCGGCGTTCGTATCCATCTTCATGTTCAAGGCTGTCGCCAGAATGAACGCTGCCTGTTCGCGTGTCAGATAGCTGCCAGGCTCGAAGATCCTTGGTTCTGTGCCGCGAATGATGCCTCTTCTGGCTGCCGTTTCGATGTGGCGGTAATCCCAAAGCGAGTTTGGCGTTGGCGGTATTCGAAGCACATCATGGAACGACAGGTTGCCGAGCTCATAATCAAGCGGGAATTGCAGCGCCTTGACAATCATCGTCGCGAATTCACCGCGAGTAACATAGTAATCTGCACCGAATTCATTAAAGCTGATGGGGTTCATAATCCCCTTGGCAAGAATGGCTTCCATGTAGTTTCTTGCGTAATGATGCTGTGTAATGTCCAAGAAGGAGTACGACAGATTGCCTACTACATAATAGCCGAACTTATCGAAAGGAACTTCGATTGTATTATTTCTTGTATCCACCTTGCCGCCTAGGTTCTCCCAGAACTTCTCGACCGGATTGTAACGGAATACCGTTACCGTTCTGCCGGATGCCTGGCGAATGTCGGCATTGTAGCGCAGCTTTAATGTGCCACGATTGGACGGCATTAATTCTCGATTAGCCGGACGATCGTCATACGACGGTATGCCCGAGTTCGAATATTGGAACGGATCCGCTCCATGCTTGATCGGATCGAATACTTGTCTCGTATTCGGATCATCCGCCAAGCCGACGTCGATCCAGTATACCGGACTCGCCTTCATGTACCGTTCCGGGAAGGATGCCCTGAACCGCGCTCCGAAGCTGGCCACACGCTGGTCGAAATTCGCCGGGACATTCTCGAAATCGCGTCGATCCACGACGCCATCCTCCGGGTTCGCAATTGCCAGCAGCAAATCGTGTCCGCTGAACACCTGGTTTTTGAACTCCTCCGGAACGTTGTAATCCCGTCGAATCAGCGTAGTGCCTCTTGTAAAGCTCAGCTCGACCGACTTGTTGAATGCGCTGTGCCTGGAGCCGAACGCTTCCATATACTGCGCCCCAGGGATCGTTGTCGGTTCATAACGCACTGTGATGGAACCCTGGATTTGGTCCTCTCCGCGTACAATCGTAAACTTGATTTCATTGTCGCGGTTAGCCTTGAGATCTTTCACAATATAACGGAAAGCACCGTTGTAGGTTCGGGTTACATCGTCGAAGTTAACCTTCTCCGCTTCTTCCTTGCCGACCAGCATGCTGTCAGCGCCTTCAGCATAGACAACCAGTTCTACGAAGTTCGCATTGACAATTCGTTTTTCCGGCAGCTTCGGTCGCACCACATCATAAGCAATGGCTGTCGGATTCACTTCCAGACGATAAGTAGCTCTTGGGCCGCCCAGACCGTTATTATACACGCTGATATTATAAATTTTCGTGCTGCCGTCCTGCGGAATCTGCTGGTTGGTCAGCCTGAAAGTAAAGTACTCCCCATTCGGTATATACGTGACTTGAAGGTTGTTTACGGTTCTGCCGCCTTCATTCACTGTCGTACCGCCACTGATAAAGCGATCATTCAGCGTCCATCTGTATTCCTGATCGCCGGATACAATGCGCAGTATATAACCTTCCTTCACTTCCGTTGACATTGTATCCAACTTCGCTTGCGGGTTTGATCCCAGATCGATGAAGTCGAACGTTCCGAATACGTTCATTTCTCTTTCCTTCGTTGAATAAATGCCGCCGGTCATAACAAAATTCGGATCGTTCGGATTCGGCGTCGACGCATTGATGCTGTAAGGGAACACGCCATCCGTATTCGGCACCGGAATTTGCGGCAAGTTCGTCGGAATCAGATAGACCGTATACGTTCGCTCATACGTATTGTTATTCGTCCGGAAGAAAAACTGGAATGTGTTCTCTCCGCTCACAAGCGCATTGAACGCTCTCTGTCTCACTTCATCCGTCTGCCTGATGATAAACTCTGTAGGCTTGGCAGGGTCGACAGCCTGAAGATCGATCATCGTATTATTAATGTAGAACGATACCGTCCGCAAGCTATTCGGAGGGTTGTCCACATAACGGATCTGGTCTGTATTGCTCACATTCGAGAGCGTGCCCCGGAACTGCTTGAACGTGTCATTAATCAGCCTGGTCATCCGATCTCCCTGAGCCTGCGTTGTATCATCATTAATTCGCATCTCGTCGAACAAGCCCGAGAATTGCACATAAGGTCCGTATACCAGCGATATGCTGACATTTTTCTTCTCTGCGCTTACGCCTCCTGTACCAGGAGTGCCGTCGGCATATTGCCAACCCGAATTCAGCTCGAAGGTCAAGCGATGGGTGCCTGCACTCGGCAGCTTCGTTATTTCCAGAATGACGCGCAGGAATCGCTCATCTCTTCCATTCACATTGCGCGTCACAATAGGCCAACGCTCATTGTCGTTCGGCAAGATGTTCGCGCTGTAGGAATAATCCGTGCTCGGAGCCGTATAGACCGTGCCATTGGCATCCCGAACCTCACTGATTCTAACCAATTCGGCGATATGCGTGGTAGGATTTCCATCTCCATCCAATGCTGCAAGTCCATCAGGGTTTCCAATCAACACTTCCACGCCAATCGGCATATTGAATATATTGGCGCCCTCAATGTCCCGGCTGCTGACGCCATTAAAGTAACCCTCCGGCACAGGCAGCGTGTTTGGACTTTGGTAGTTCGGAATATAATTGATGTCATAAATATAAGACTGGCTCGCATTTCTAAGGGAAAACATGAGCTCAGCAGGATCCGTTCCTTCCCTGGCATTGCCAAGGTCCAGGTAAATGTTCACATGATTGTCGCCCCGCAGCGTCACCTCATATTGCTGATCAAAATTCAGCGTACTCGGCAGCGGAATCGTATAGTCGAAGACGAAGAAGTCATCATTTTGCGTATAAGACATGCCTGGAATTTTCTGTGCTATTACCGTTCCGGTATCCGTGCCAATCGTATATTCGATCTCGTAATTGTCCGGGTCTGGATGCAGCAGATCGTTATAGTATCTTGATGCGTTCGGCACAATAACTCGACCGTTCACCTTCAAGTTTGCCAAGCTGCTGACCGAATAATTCGGATGGATGGCCAGACCTACCGGATTCTCGCCAGGCTCAGGAACATCATTCGAATTGGCGTCCGTAAAAATCTTTGCATCAAAAAACGTAACTGCCCCATTATAAAAAGCGATTTCGCGTGTAGTTTCCACTACTTGCGATGCATTGCTCACCTTGATGGTAACGATGTTGATGCCTTTCTCCACTCGAATCGGCGAAGCGAAGAACTGATAGTTGTTCGAGCTGTTGACCGGATACGTCCACGATCTGCCGTTCACTTCAACCGTTACGTTGCGCGAATTCGGAGCCGTACCGGTTATGCTGATATCGGCGCTTGCATCTCCGTCGGTGTTCTGCGAATATACCACCGTCGGCTCATTTTCCCTCAACGGGAAGTTGTTGCCGTCCAGCGAGGCGGCGAGATTGTAGAGAACCGGACCGTCCCGATATTCGATATAATACGTGCTCACTACTTCCTGATATCCTTGCGTGCCTCTGAACGTAATTCTGTTGACACCCGAGTACAGCTGCAGATTGAATACAGAAATCCGGTTGCCGTCAATAAAAATATTGTTGCTGACGTTTTCCCGCGAATTTCCGATATTGCCTGGTGTAATCGGCTGAGAAGGGTCCAGAATTTGTTCAATCGTATATGTCACTTCATTGCCCTGAACATTAATGGTCCCGTTCATATCTACAAATTCGTCCGTCGTTATGCGCGCTGATGAAAGGCTTGAGCTTTCATTCGGAAAATGAAATGCCTGGCTGCCAGCCGCCTCGACCTCGCTTATGTCTGCCGGCACAGTAATAATGCTTAACGCCACGGCGATTACAGTAATAACAGCTATGAGCTTTCGTGCCACGTCCATACCTCCCATGAATTGTGTATAGTTGCCTCTGTATACGTCAATTTTCCAATATCCTCTATTTCGCCAGTGCTTGTCACGTACAGTCGCATCCACTCCCCGAAAAAATCTCGTACAGTATATATCGGTACAAGCCAAGAGCTTTTAAAGAGAAAATTGTCAAAAAAACGCTAGTTTGGCAGCGAGAATCTTGTTGCATGTTGGCGACTACGGAACCAGCCAGCGGCGGGCAATGTCGCGGCTGACTTTCTCCGCTCCGTCCGGACTGACGTGATTCGTATCCCGGAAATCCGTCTCCGGATCGAGCCCTTCGTTCGACATGACCGTGAACGCAGCGCCGTATTCGTCGGCGTAACCTTGAACAATCGCCAGATATTCTTGGCGCTTGTCTTCATACTTGGCGGATACCGCCTGTTCGAAGAACGGGGTGCGCGGAATTTGCAAAATCGTTACCTGAACGCCGCTTTCTGTCAGTTCGCGAATCAATTTGCCCAGCGCTTCCGTACGCACGCCTTCGGTTACGTAAGGGTCGAACCAGCGCGCCGCCACTTCTTCCGCGTACTCATAGGTTTTATCCGTCCTCGGCGACCACGTCAGCGGCTTGATGCCGCCCGGATAAGCGGGAATCTCATCGCGCAGCTGCTTCGGTTCGTCCGGATGCTCGCGGTCATGCCGGTATTTGTCCAGCATCATCTTCCAAACCTCGCGCATCTCATAGCCCTTCCAAGCCCAGCCAAGCAGCAGTTCACCGTAATTGTCCCGGTTTATCACCTGCAGGCGATCATTCAGATTGGCATAAAACTTAAACTTGATGTCCTTCGCTGCCTCCGCATTGTTGATCTGATGCTCGTTCACTACAATGATCGCATGCTCCATTGCGGGCAGCCGGGACTCATACGATTTGTACGTCTTATACATGTCAAAAGCGGAACCGCCGGATAGGCTGAAGTTGAACACCGTCCCGCGCGGCCACCCCGCTTCATCCTCCATGATCTCCGGCCGCAGCGCATCCAGGCTCATCGAATCGCCGAAGATCGCCACCTTGATCTGTGCAGGCTCTTCCTGCGCATAGGAAGCCTTAAGCTCGGCCAATTGCCCGATAAAACCGGGCGAATAACCGTAAAAATCCGTATTGCGGAACACCAGCGTTTCCAGCAATATCAGGATCGACAGCAATGCTGCCAGCCCCAGCCCGATGTAGCGTCGCCGAGCCCGTTGCCGGCTTCCTTCCGCACTGCGCTCGGTTCTGCTCGGAAGCGGCTGCTCGCGCACGCTTTCCCGGATATCGCCGCCGATAGACGGCTCGCTCTCCTCTTGGCTGCCCAAGACAGTCGCAGCATGTTCCAGCTCCTCAACAGGATGATCAGAATTGGAAGTATATGAAGTCATAAGTCTCCCCTCTCAACATATATAAAATCGCCAACACGAAACCCGCATACACAACACCGCGAATCGGGAAGGGCACCCAGTGCCAAACGCGAGAGAAGAGCGCTTCCTTCGTTCGCAGGCCGTATTCAAATAAATGCAACGCATACAACCCAACCATCAGCATGAACATCGGCGTCTGCCAAAGCGCGAGCCAATCGACCGCAAGCATCTTCGCGGTCATATCCATGGCCAATGTAAAATCCTGAGCCCGGAAAAACACCCACGTCCACGTGACCACATGGAAAAATACCGCCACAGCCACTACACGATAGAGCCAGAAGGAACGCAACCGCTCAACCCAGTTCCAGCGGTTAAGCTTTAAGGTGAGCTTGTGCAGAATAAGCAGCAGGCCGTGCAGGCCTCCCCACAGCACGAAAGTCCACATAGCCCCATGCCAGAGGCCTGATATGAGCATGGCTGCCAACAGATTCAGATGAGTTCTGGCCGCACCTTTGCGGTTGCCGCCCAGCCCGATGTATACATAATCGCGAATCCATCGCGACAGCGAGATATGCCAGCGGCGCCAAAACTCGCTTGGGTCGGCGCTGATGTAGGGCGAGCGAAAATTCTCAATCAGTCTGAATCCGAGCATCCAGCCGAGGCCGATTGCCATATCGCTATAGGCCGAAAAGTCGAAATATATCTGGAAGCCGAAGCCATAGGCAGCCAGCCAAGCATCCGTTGAAGACATCGCCGCGCCTTGCGCAAACCACTCGTTCACCTCAAGCGACAGTGGATCGGCAATGAGAATTTTCTTCGCCAGTCCGACAAAAAACAAATACATCCCGTATTTGATCTCCTGCCAGCGAATCGACTTTTCCTGAATCGCATCAACCTGCGGCATCAGCTCCTTGCCCCGCATAATAGGACCTGCAATCAGCTGCGGAAACAGCGAAATGAAAACCCAGAAGCGAAAAAAAGACCGGGTAGGCTCAAGCTCGCCTCGGCGCACATCTATCAGATAAGCGAGCAGCTGAAATGTATAGAAGGATATCCCTACAGGCAAAACAAGACTTGAAGCAAATTGCTCCATCGGTCCCAGAGGCAATCCCGTCAGCGAACCCCAGGTTTCCAGCAACAGCAGCGTATATTTGAAACATACAAGATTTAGGATCGGGACCACAAGGCCGACTATGTATAACCAGCGAAACCCAGGGCGCTGCATGCCGTGAACAGCGAGAAACACAAGCGCCGTCACCGCGACGAACACCGCTAACATGCCAAGCCCGGATGAGCCGTAGAACCAAATGTTGCCTGCAGCGAGAATCGCCAACCGCCATTTTTTCACAAACAGAAACAGAAGCAATAGCAATCCGAAAAAAACAAGAAAATTAGGAGAATGAAATACCATAACGTACGAGCTCCACCTTTTTTGATAGTCCTTGCACGATCCGTTGCCGCGTGCGAGTGCTTTTCTCATTATGCAGCAATTTCGTGCAAATGACTATACTTAAAGATCGGGCCTACCGTTCGCGGCACTCCCATAATCGTGAAGTTCCCCGCACAGATGCAGTAAGCCAATTCAATTGATCTGTTCGAAATTTCGAATTGCAAAAATTGTCGACACCTGCTCCGTTCGTAGGATGCCCGAGGGACAGGAAGCACATGCCATATGTACCATTAGACGAAGAATGGATGAAAAAGTTTCCCTCTCCCCGTATGCAGTGACTAAAATTTTCTTATTCTTTCACGCGCCAAAGCTCCGTTCCATTTTTCTAGATCTCCATAACGCCGCCTGGTTCACTCTCCCGTTCTCTTATAGAACAAACTTAACAGCTGCAGGATGAATGACATAAGCATGAATGCGCCTCTTATCTCCACTTGCATTTGCCGGTTCAATCCATTGTTTGTTGCGCAACTGCAGCAAAATTCGACGTGCGGTTTGTGCGCTGACGCTGAAGGCATCGGCAATATCTTTCGCACGAGCAGGATCGGGATGATTCATGAAATAGCGCAGTACCTCTTTTTCTCTCCATACTCCTTTGTCCAGCGGTGATGGTGTCCCAAGAAATCTGCCCATAACAAGTTGAAGCAAAAATCGGCACTGATCAAGTTCACCTTCCAAATCGTCGTAGGCGAACGGGCATAGATGCCAGCCCATCCCTAGCAGAAATGCCGTCCGCTTGCGTTCATCCGCGAATCGCCATCTGCTCACATCGCGACCATGCGGGCCGTATCCTTGCACGTCGAAACCCACTTTCACATGTTCCGACACATAAGCGAAATCCAGAAAACGCGGTTTGCCCTGATGATCCTTCACCTCATACTCCGGATGCAGCCGATCCAAGCTTCTGCGAACCGGAAACCATATTTCCCGCAGGAACTTCATCTCCCCATGACCAAGCTCATTCAAAAGCCTTTGCTTGCGCTCCCCCTTCCGCACCTGTATATGTCGTTCCATCCATCTGTTCCATTCGCGTTCGAATTCAGACATGTGATTTCCCGCCTTTTTAATATAATATGGTTGCTCCCACACTTCCTCGCCAGGACTGCCCTTATAAAGTACAAGTGAGCCTGGCGTCATCTCTCTTCCAGAACAAAAAAACACGCCATAGCGTCCGAATCGTTCCTCCGGATCAGCTTGGCGTGTGCTTCACAACCAAATTGATATTTGAATGGTAAAAAGCTATCATTTCGAGTTACTTTGGATCATGCCTAATGGGGATCAACCGCTACATTCGCATAATGTTTATTTGTACGTTTGTTGCTTTCCAAGAGAAAGAGAGAATTAGTGACCATTTGTGATCTTATTTTTGGCCAACCGTGCGCTATCTGGCAAATAGTGATCATTCTCGATCTTATTTCCCTTAACATCCGACCATTTCGATCTGTAGGGCCAAATTAGTAATCAGAGATGATCACTAATTTCAAAATCATGACCAATTTCAACTAATTAGTGATCAGAAATGAGCACTAAATTATTCCGTCAGCTCATGCGCTGCATATTCACTAGTTAGGTAAGGACCTATCAAGTCCCCATACCACCTCGTTCACTGTCACACGCCACAACGGCTGCACAGTTTGGACGCCGCCACTTACTTCAGCATTCGCGTCCCGAAGGTGCGCAGGAAGTGGAGCACCGGTTTTTTGCCTTTGCTGATAATGCCAATAGCCTCGGCGCCAATTTCCAGCACTACAAGCAGCACGGCTACGATCAATACGGTCAACCACAATGCTGTTGTCTGCGAAAGCAAGACAGCTACACCGCCGAAGAAAACAGCAATCGCATAAATCATCAGTACGGTCATGCGGTGGCTGAAGCCGAGCTGCAGAATGCAATGGTGCAAATGGCTTTTGTCCGCTACCGATATCGGCGTCCGATTCACCAACCGCCGCACAATGGCGAAGAACGTATCCGAAAGCGGAACGCCTAACATGGCCAATGGCACGATGTAGGAGACGAATACCGCTTGCTTAAATCCGAGCACAGATAGCACCGCCAAGCTAAAGCCGAGAAACAGCGCGCCAGAGTCCCCCATGAAGATCTTGGCCGGATGAAAATTGAAGAACAAAAATCCGATGATGCTGCCAAGCAATATCGTACTGAGCAAAATAACCGTTACATTGCCCATCATAATAGCCAGCACAAGCATAGTCGCGATGGCAATGGCGGATACGCCCGCTGCCAGTCCGTCCAAACCGTCGATCAAGTTCAGTGCGTTCGTCACGCCGACGATCCAGAAGATTGTAACGGCGATGCTGAGCCATTCCATACTTATGCTCATGGCGTCGCCGAATGGCAAGTTGACCAGATCAACACGCAGATCAAAACCGATGACGGCAATGACAGCCGCAATCAATTGTCCAAGCAGCTTAACCTTCGGGGACAGCTGAAAGCGATCATCCAGCGCACCGACCAACACGACGATCGAGCCTCCGACCACAAGCGCCCAGGCGGCATTCTGCTTATAATTGTCCAGCACAGGAGAAATCATAAAGAATGCGGCAATAAACGCAATGAATATGGCCAGACCGCCCAACCGCGGCATGATGCGTGTGTGCACTTTACGATGATTCGGAGCATCTACGGCGCCAACCCAAACGGCAAAGTGCTTCACAGCCGGTGTCAATACCAACGCAATGATCAAAGCCGCCACAAACGCCAGACTATATAAATAGATCATTCTTCCTAATCCACCTCTTTTGTGTTCCTGCATTCAACAATAAATTATACATTGTCGAATCAGGAAACACCAACCGAAATTTTTCGCACAGGGGACATGTTCACGTTCTGTTCACAAACGGCCGAACCGATGGAAAAGACCGTTACTGGATGACTATGACTACAAGGCAAGTCTCATGCACAGAGCAGATGCGTTAGGGCCGGGTACGTATGACGCGCCACATGAATTTGGGCAGCGCCAACATTCTGCGCCAACGCCACGGCTCCTTAACAAGCCGATACAGCCATTCCAGACGCAAGCGAATCCAGAGATCCGGAGCGCGCTTGACCTTGCCGGCAATGACATCAAAGCTGCCGCCGACTCCCATCATGACAGGCACCTGCAGCTCATTCTTATACTTGCCTATCCACGGTTCCTGATTCTTGGCAGATCTTGCCACGAAGAGCAAATCGGGCTGCTTTTCGCGAATATCCGCGATCACTTCAGCATCTTCCTCATCCTTGAAATAACCGTCGCGCTCGCCAACTAATTGAATGCCGGGGTACATTTCCCTAATCCGCGCGGCGGCTGTATGTACCACATCGGGCTCAGCGCCCAGGAGATACACCTTCCAGCCATGCGGCTCGCCCTTGCGCAGCAGCTCATGGAGCAGGTCGTAGCCAGCCACCCGTTCTTTCACCGGGGAGCCGAGACGGGAAGCCGCCCACACTACGCCCGTGCCGTCTGGCACAATCAGCTCCGCCTGCTGCATCATGGCTTTATAAGCCGGATCCTCCAGCGCTGCCATCATCATAATGGGATTTGCAGTAATCACCTGATGCGGAGTCCTGGCGCGAACCGCCTCAGTCAAATACTCGACCGTTTCCTGCATATTCATGGTAGATACCGTAATATCGAATAGTTTCATCTTCGGATAAGACAAGGGTAGCTGGTTCATTTTACCTCACCTTTGTATTTGACGCAGCAGCTTTGCAATATGTTGCGCCGGCTGCTGTGATTTTTTGATCAAGCTGTCGATTTCTGCGGCGTGCGCGCGCTTCCAGTCCTCTGGATTGGCCAGCAGCCCTTCTACGGATAAAATCGCGGCGTCCAGGTCGATTCTGTCCGTTGTCCCAATTGGCGTTGACGCAATCTGGGCTAGAAACCGGTCGATTTTCGGATCGTAGCTGATGCCGGCTAGCGGCACCCTTTGCGAGGCCGCATAAATCAGGGCATGCAGCCGCATGCCAATCAACACCGTGCAGCCGGCTACCTGGTTCAGCATCGTCAAGGGGTGCGGCGCAGGCGGAGCTATTTCCGCTCGAGCCGCAGCGGGAGCGCTCAGACGCTCTATCACCCAGCTCGAAGCTTCGCGATCGTGCGGTTCATGGAACGGCAGGAACAAAAGTCTGGCGTCATGCGATTCGCAGAGGCGCGACAGCAGATCCGCCGTTTGCTGCAGATCGGCACGATCCTCGCGCCAATACCGGACAGATACGCCGATCACAGGACGATCAGCAGAAGACCCCGGCACGATATTTGCCGCGGCCAAATCCGAAGCTGCCAGCGCAGCTTCGGAAGAACCTGCCGCTCGCTCCAGCGCTTGGTCTGCGGAAGCGCCGTCAGACGACGATCGCATCCCCATAACGGGATCGGGCACAACCTCCACGTTGGGGCGGACACCATAGCCCCGCAGCAGCTCAGCCGATTCCGCATCGCGTACCGAAATGAATTGCGTGCGGTTGAATACCGACGCGATCAGCTTCTGGAAGACAGGCCGCTGAACCGGGCCAATTCCCTGCGAATAGATAAAGGTCGGTTTGCCGAACCATTGCGCCAGCTTGATCACGCCGAGGTAATACGGAATGCTGCCATTGCCAGTCACGTCCTGCAGCAGGCTCCCGCCGCCGCTAATCAAGCCGGAGCAGCTGCGAATGGCCGCCAACAGCGCGCCCGGCTGCATGCGCGGTACCGCACTCACCCCGTACATCGCTTCGGTCTCGGCCGGATTGCCCGACAGCACGACGGGCTCCACCTGAATACCGGCCTCGTCCGCCGCAAGCCGGAGCGCTTGAATAATCGAGAGCAGCACCGCCTCGTCTCCGCTGTTGTCAAAGCCATAATAACCGGATATTAAAATACGCGGAACAGATGCGCCCATTTTCTCCAGCTCCTTATCAGCACTTCAAGCACACCGGCCAGCACAACGCTCACCAGCAATCCGAACGCCACCCCATAGGTCACGCGCAGCATGGAAATGTCCAGCGGCGTATGGAGATGGGTAAACGTGTTGACCATCGTCAGTTGGCCAATGACGCCGAGGACGACAAGCAGCAAGCCTTTGCGGTAACGCAGACAAAGATAAGCGCCGGCAATAAGCAAGGGGTGGCCAATCAAAAATTCCTGCGTGCGTGGTCTGACGCCCAGCGTATTTTCCAGAAATGCGCGGAAGGCACGCTCGTATGGCAAGGTGGTTCCGGCGTTGCCGGCGCGAGACAAGTAATACAAGCCAACAACCCCCACTATACCCAGGATCACAATATACACAACTTTGATATTGGCCATCAAAATCGCTTTGACGCGGCCTGCTATCCGCTCAAGCGACAGCTCGTCCCGGAAGAAGATATAATACAACACGACAATGCCGATCGGGGCTAGCTTCAGCAGACTGACACCGCGGAACAGATCAATGGCCAGCAAATACGTAATCGTATGCAGCAAGCCGACAACGTAGATAATGCCGATTAAGGAAATGGCTACCGTACGCAGCAGCAAGCCGACAGCACCCAGCCACGATGACGCCATTCCCTTGTCTGGCGCGCCAATCAGCAGCCAGCCGGCAAGGCCGACCGTATCGCCTTTCTGCTCGACCACACCCTCGCGGCTGGAGCTGAAGCCTTGTTCGCGCCCATGCTTGCGAGCAAGCGTGCGAATGGCCAGAATGACCGCAAGACTGGGCGCGCTGATGGCGGCCAGCAAGGCTGCGGCTTGAAGCAGCAGCATCGGAGAGAGCACATATAGCCCAGCCCCGCCAATTAGTCCGCCGACGAATACGAGAAGAGGAGACCACTGGAAGAACATGCCCGCCAGCAAGGCCGCCAAAGCAAACACCCCTGCAAGGACAACCAGCTTCAACAGCTTGTCAGCCGGCACGAAATCCGCGACGGTGAACGTCTCCGCTTCGCCCATCCGGAAGCCTTCCTCTTGTATGCGCTGCACTGCGCCGTCCGGGCCTTTCAGGCTTTCTCTCATATTGAATAATGAATTTTTCAAGAATGCTGTGTCAGTATCCCTCTGTATGCTCGCATTCAAATAGATCATGCGGATGTTGCGATCAGTTACCGCAAGCACCATCCGGTCGGACAGCGTAGCAGGCGATTGAAACATCTCGCCTTCCAGGATCGAGTGAAGCCGCACCGCTTCATAATCGGTCAAGTAGGCAAGCTTTGCCGCTCCCTTCTGCTGAGGCTTGGAAGGATCCGTTTCGATCAGCGCAATGCGGATGCCGTACTCATTCATGAGCTCCGCCATTGCAGTCAGCGTATGTTCTTCCGCATCGTCGGTGAATCCGGTAACGGCTTGACCCGCGAAGATGATCGTCCGCACGCCGTATGTATGGAGCATCCTGATCATTTCTTCCGTCTTCGCCATGTCCAATTGCGGACGGTCGCTTAGACGGGCAGCAAGCTGAAAGCCCATGCCATGAAGCCTGTCCAGCAGCAGCGGATTCGGTTCCATCGGCAGCTGCTGCGCGGCATTCTGGGACATTTCGATGCGCAAGCCCGCCCGGTCGTCAACATCCCAGCGATGAACAGGAACATCCAGACTGGCAAAATATCTTTCGATAATCGGCTGCAGAGCTGCCCGTTCCTGTTCGCCGCTGAACAGCAAGTACGTGTGCCGGGTGTCTGGATCTGCCCAACTGCTCCCTTCCAGCAACGCTGCTTCAAGCGGTGTATACAGCTTGATATGCCCGGTTTGCTGCATCTCAACCAAGGTGGCCTCGTAAATGGCAATGGTTGTGACCCCTGCTCCTTGCATCGCTGCCAGCTCTTGATCCATAAAGGTCTGCGGTTCTGCTTCAAATTCAGACAGCACGAGCAAGTCTGCAAAATCAAAAACTATTTCCACGCCGCCGGAAGACTGTTCGGTCTGCCATCGCTCCGCTGCCATCGGCAGGCTTGCCATTACGCCAAGCGCCACGATCAGCCACAGCACGCGCTGCATCTTTCGGTTCCATCTCAAGAATGAGGCCAACACATGATTCACTCCTTGTAAAAGTCTGCCTCTTCGGAATTTCCGAAGAGGCTGTACCAATTGCTTATTGCATGGCCAGTCTGCCTTACATGCGGTCAACGCGAGCCATTACATCGGTCACCAATGCCTGCAGCGCCTTGTGCGAGGCTTCGCCGGAATCCCGGCAAACGGCAAAGTATACTTTGATTTTCGGCTCCGTACCCGATGGACGCAAGCAAAACCACGAACCGTCCTCTAGCATGAATTTCAGCACATTTTCCTTCGGCAATCCGTCAATGCCCTGCGAGTAATCCAGAAGTTGACGGACCTTTACCCCAGCCACTTCCGCCGGCGGCTGGGCACGCCAGTCCTCCATGATCGCCGCAATGCGCTCCATTCCGGTCTTGCCTTTCATCGTCCGCGATTCCAGGGCTTCCAGGAAATAACCGAATTGCTCATAAAGCTCTTCCAAGACGTCAGCCAGACTCTTGCCGTGGCTTTTGTACCAAGCTGCCGCCTCACAGATCAGCATGCTGGCGACAACTGCGTCCTTATCCCTGGCATAGTCGCCTGCCAGATAGCCATAGCTTTCTTCATAGCCGAACAAGAAGGTATGCTCGCCTGTGCGCTCGAACTCCGTCATTTTCTCGCCAATATATTTGAAGCCGGTCAACGTGTTCAGCGTCTTCATGCCGAAGCTCTCCGCAATGCACGCGCCCATCTCGCTGGTAACAATGGTCTTGATCACAGCACCGTTCGCGGGCAGCGTGCCTTCCTCTTTCATGCGGCTGAGCAAATAGTGCGCCATAATGGCTCCGGACTGGTTGCCGCTCAGCACCGCATATTGTCCGCTGCGATCCTTCACCACAGCGCCCATCCGATCCGCATCGGGATCCGTACCGATCACCACATCCGCGCCAATCGCCTCCGCCTTCTGAATGGCCAGCCGGAATGCATCCCGCTCCTCCGGATTCGGCGATTTCACCGTGGAGAAGTTAGGGTCAGGCATTTCCTGCTCGGCCACGACATGCACATGCTTGACGCCGATCGCTTGAAGCGCTGCACGCACTGGCCTGTTGCCCGTGCCGTGCAGCGGTGTATAAACAACCTGGAAATCTTCCGGAATCGCAAACTTGCTGCTGAAACTCACCCGAGCCAAAGCCGAAATAAAAGCCTCATCGACACTTGCGTCCAGCCAGACGAGCAGCCCTTGGCGCTCTGCCTCTTGTTGCTCCATCCGCTTGATCTCGTCGAATGTCGCAATATCCCGGATTTCCGCGATAACCTGTTCCGCATCGGCCGGCACAAGCTGGCCTCCGTCGGCGCCGTACACCTTGTAGCCGTTATATTCAGGCGGATTGTGGCTCGCCGTAATAACAATGCCGGCAGTCGCCTGAAGATGCCGGACCGCGAAGGACAGCTCCGGAGTGGGCCGCAGCTCTGGAAACACATACGCACGCACCCCATTGCCAGCCAGCACACGGGCTGCTTCGAGTGCGAACTCAGGTGACTGGTGCCGGGAATCGTACGCGATGGCCACAGCGGGCTGTCCCTCCCCTGCGATGCGCCGAACGTATTGGGCCAGTCCTTGCGTTGCTTTCCCTACTATGTAGCGATTCATGCGATTCGTTCCTGCGCCGATTACCCCGCGCAAGCCTCCCGTTCCGAATGCGAGCTCGCGGAAGAAGCGGTCCTCGATCTCCTGCGCGTCGTCCGCAATGGAACGGAGCTCCTCCTTCGTCGCTTCATCGATATTCGGATCCGCCAACCATGCTTGATATCTCTCCATCGCAAGTGTTTGAGTTTCCGCCATACCTGATTTCCTCTCCTTTGTTCCTTATTTAGTATAGGAATGATTGGCTTGTTTCACTCCACTGGCAGAGAACCCTTGCTTACTGTTGATCCGACAGGGCAAACATCAACTCACCCTCGGCTACGACCTTATCTTCCACCCTCGCCACGGCTTTGCCTTTGCCCACTGCACCTTTTAGACGAGTGATTTCCACTTCGAGTTGCAGCGTATCGCCTGGTTTCACTTGATCGCGAAAACGAAATCCGTCTATGCCCGCGAAGAAGCCCAGCTTGCCTTTATTTTGCTCAACCATCAGCATCGCAACGCTGCCGACCTGGGCCAGCGCCTCTACAATCAGCACACCGGGCATGACCGGATAGCCCGGGAAGTGGCCCACGAAGAATGGCTCGTTCATCGTAACATTTTTCAATCCGACGGCCCGTTTGCCGGGTTCCACCTCGATGATGCGATCAATCAGCAGAAACGGAGGGCGATGCGGAATAATCTCTTGAATTTGGCGAATATCGAGTACAGTCATCTGATTGGAATCCCCTTTCGAGTTGACGAAATCTTTGTCCCGTATAAAACCACTATCTTGTAGTCACACTAAGAAATGTCCCCCTCGTGATCTGCAGTAGCGAGGGTTGATATAAGAGAGCATGCTTGCCTGGAAAGCCGACATCCCGGAATGGATCGGACAGACGGGCAAGCATGTTCTTTTCCTGCTTCACATTTACGATGCCCGGTGGCGCGTCATGTGGTTGAGCATCCGAAATTTCCAAATATAGACGATCGAGGTGCCGAACGACAGCAGAAGAACGAGCCACAACAGCGGTATCGCGTATGGCAGGTCAAAAAAGACGAACATCAGCACGACATAATAGAGCGCCGTTGTAAGCTTGCCCATCCAGTTTGCAGGAACGGTCTTCTTGCCCCGAAAGTGAAACACCGCCGAGCCTACAATCATAGCGGCATCTCGCAGGAATAAAATCAACGCCAGCTGCCATGGAATCATCCCCGCAGCCAGCAGCGTAATAATGACCGCCAGCATCATCGTCTTATCCGCCAGCGGATCAAGCATGCTGCCCACTTGCGTGACCAGTCCGCGAGAGCGGGCAATATAGCCGTCCAGCACATCTGTCGCACCGGCGATGACGAGCACAGCGAAGGCACCCACATGCTGCCCTGCAGCGAATACGGCTACATATACAGGCACCAACAAAAATCGGCAGATTGTAAGCATATTCGGCAGATTCAAGCGTGTCATCTCCCTATCCGGCAGTTTCCTCATTCATTATACATGGCTTGAAGCGAAAAGAAAACTTTGTCATCTCAGGCAATATGCTGCACGCCCAAAACGAAAGAAAGCCCCTGTCCCGGCCATTCCTGCTAAGGACGGCAGAATCAGAGGCAAATCATCAAGACTATTCCTTGGCAAACACCAAATCAAATACATGCTTCCACGTTTCCGGCTTCCAGATGTCCCCTGCACTCTGGTCCCCTAATGTCACATAGCCCACATACAGCCCCACGTACAAAGCAATGACACAAGCAACCGGCACAATAAGATAGCGCAAGATGCGAAGTGTGATCCTCAGCCATGGAGGCTGCTTGCTTGCCTTTGCCTTCGGTCTGCCGTCTCCGGCGGCCGCCGGCTTGGCTCCTGAGCGATTCGGTTGTTCCGCCTCCTGCCTTGGGCGTCTGCTTTCTGTTCCGTGATCATGCATGTCCGCACTAGTTCCCCTTTTGATCTTTATTTACCGCTTAACTGCGCAGGTTATTAGCCATCTCACTCAAGCGGTCGGCGCTGGTCAATGCGCGTGCGGTAAGCTGATATGCCCGCTGAACCGCAATCAATTCTGTCATCTGTTCGGTCAGATTCACATTGGACATCTCGATAAATCCTTGCCGCACTTGAATATCCCTCGTAGCAGCTGTACGCGGTCCATTCAGGTTGATCGCTTCCATGACATCGTCATTGCCCACGGCATTGTCGGCTACCCGGAACAAGTTGTTGCCGGCATTCTCCAATAGCTGCGGACGCTTGATCTGATACAGAGGCAGCGTTCCCATTACAGTTGGCAGCTCACTGTCCGATTGATCGTTATATACACTAATGTTGCCGTTCGTGTCAATGACGATGCGGTGATTCAGCGGAATCAAAATCGGCGCCAGCTCGCCCTCGAAGTTGATATTGCGAACCAGATGCCCGTCCTGTGTAGCCAAATAGCCGTTCATGCTGCCGGGTTCCGTCTGCACGATCTTGAATGATCCGCCGCGTGTAAAATATCGATCCATCAACGGCTGACCATCCGCTCCAAGAAGAGGCTGGCCGTCAGGACCACGCTGCACCTCGAACAGCTCAATCATCGCATTGCCCTCCAAGGCAATATCGAGCGGCTGCTCGGTACTCTTCAATGAGCCTTGCTCGAAGTTGATCTGCACCGGGCTAATGCGCGCGCCCCATGATTCAGTAATGCCGAGCGGCGTGCGCCGACCGGGCAGTTCGAAATCCTCAGGCTGCTGCTTCACCGCTGTCAGAACATCCTGGAATGATACTTCTCGCCGCTTATAGCCTTCCGTATTCACATTTGCAACGTTGTTGGCGAGCAAATCCAGTTTTTGCTGAAGCGCATGCAAGGAAACAGACGCATTAATAATGGAGTTGTTCATTTCTGACTCACCTCAAGTCCTTCCGGTTGATTACACGCGGCCAATCTCGTTGACAGCCTTTTCGAGGCTGCGATCATAATATTGAACCATCCGCTGGTTGGCTTCATACGCCCGCTGCGCCGCCATCAAATCGATCATAGATTGGGTGGAGTCGACGTTCGAGCGTTCGATAAAGCCCTGCTCAATTGAAATTTGAGCCAGATTCTGCACTTGTTGAGGAGGTACTTCCCCTTCATCCAGCCGATAATTGCCGTCGCCTTCTCGGATCAGCCGGTAAGGGTTGTCCACTTGCGCTAAGCGAAGCGCCATCGGATTGCCCGCCTGATCGAGAATCGCCAACCCTGTATTGGCATCATACATGCTGCCGTCCGACTCTACTTTGATCTGATCCAGCGAGAAGACAACCGGCTGCTCCTCATCAGGCAACCCTGCAATTGTCGCGCCGGCGAACGTAATCGGCTCCCCCGTGCGGCCGATCAATCGGTTGCCATTCAACGTAACCAATTCACCGCCGCCATTCAGCATAAATTTGCCGATTCGCGTATAGCGCTCCTCCCCCGCGTCATTCCGCAAGGTGAAGAAAGCCTGCGGCTGATAGACGGTTTGGCCGGCCTGGTTCAGTCCCTTGCCCGACTCGTCAAATGCAATCTCCACCAGCTCTCCGCCAACGTTCTCAGCTACACGGATATTGGAGACAATGGCAAAATCGGCGCTGTTTGCTGTCTCGATCAAATCCCCTTGCGTGAACAACGGCAGGTTCTCTTCAATAAATACACCAGTGTTGATGCGGCCTATCGGCGTTGACTGCTGTCCATGCGTCAAGGCAATCAGCATCTCCGGAAAGGAACGTGACGCCGCTGTCACCTGCTTGTAGCCAGGGGTGTTGAGATTCGCAATGTTGTTCGTGATCGTATCGTGTCTGCGCTGATTCGCAGTCAGGCCGGACGCCGCTGTATATAATCCTCTTAACATGCGCAAAGGCCTCCCGTTAAAATTTCTTCTTCGACACGCGGTCCAGGTTGTCCAGCATGATGCCCGTCCCTTTGACCACGCAATGCATAGGGTCTTCCGCTACCAATACCGGAACCTTGAGTTCCTCCGCCATCAGCTGATCCAATCCGTGCAGCATGCCGCCGCCGCCCGTCAAGATGACGCCGCGGTCGATAATGTCCGCCGACAGCTCCGGCGGAGTCCGTTCCAATACCGACTTCGCAGCGGCAATGATTGCGGATACCGAATCCCACAGCGCTTCGCGAACCTCCCAGGACTCAATCGTTACCGTGAGGGGCAGACCGGTAACCATATCCCGTCCGCGAATATCGAGCTGCTCGTCCCGTCCGCCGGCAAGCACTGTGCCGATTTGCAGTTTGATTTCCTCGGCTGTTCGCTCGCCGATCAGCAGCTTGTATTTATCCTTGATATACTTGGAGATCGCGATATCGAACTTGTCCCCTGCGACCTTAATAGAGGAGGCGGTGACCACATCCCCCATCGAAAGGACGGCTACGTCGGTCGTTCCGCCACCTATGTCGACAACCATATTGCCGCTCGGCTGGAAGATATCCATGCCTGCACCGATGGCTGCCGCCTTCGGTTCCTCTTCCAAAAATACTTCCTTGGCGCCGCTTCGTTCCGCTGCCTCGCGAATCGCTTTTTGCTCCACGGAAGTGATGTTCGTTGGGGCGCAGATCAGAATGCGCGGATGGGCGTACCACTTCTTGCCCCCCACTCTGCCGATAAAGTGCTTGAGCATGACCTCTGTAATCTCAAAATCAGCGATGACACCATCTTTCAGAGGACGAATCGCGATAATATTGCCGGGCGTCCTCCCGACCATTCGCCTCGCCTCTTCGCCCACTGCCAGGACTCGCTTGGTCTCGCTTTCGATTGCGACGACAGAAGGTTCATTCAAGACAACGCCGCGCCCCTTGACGTGAATAAGTACATTTGCTGTTCCCAGATCGATACCGATATCTTTGCCGAACATTACTTATAAATCCTCCCTGACTGCAGCCGTTTTATTCCGATCGCTTGTATATATACATAAAGCACCTACGCTAAAATTCGACATCGATCTGAGAAATCCTTTTTTCCTAGGAAAAATTCGTTCAGGAGCCTATGACTGCTACTGAAGAACCAGCGTTTCTGATTCCGATTCCGTATCCTTTTGCTTTCTGTACTTGATCTTGGTGGCCTCCCCGCCGCGAAGATGGCGGATCGATTTGTGATACTCCAGAATCGTCTTCACCTGATTGGCCAGCTCCGGGTTGATCTCGGGCAATCGTTCCGTCAAATCTTTGTGCACCGTGCTTTTGGATACCCCGAACTGCTTCGCAATCATACGGACCGTGTTGCGCGATTCGACCAAACTGCGACCGATCTTGATGGTTCTCTCCTTGATGTAATCGTGCACGCCCCTCGCCTCCCTACTCGAGATAGTTTGGTACATTATATGAGTGGTCGGCCTATATATGCTTTGTTTCCAAGCCTGACAGGCTCTTTTCGCACGAAACTTTTTGCAGAGCACACTTTTTCTCGCGTTTTCTCCGCCAGTCGCATGCCCTTGACCAGCCTGGCTTTATGGCTCATCAACCAGCTCCGGCAAGGGCAGCTGCTTGCCGCGCCAAAAAAAAATAAAAGCAGCCCGAGCATTTCATCGCTCAAGCTGCTTTTTGTTCCACTGTTTTATCCTTGCGCCTGCCTAGCCCTCATCAACCTCTGCGTCGGCAGCCTCGGCTTCATCCATTTCCATGCCATGCAGGGCAGGCAAATACGCCTGCGGGTTGACTGGCCTGTCATTTTCCTGAATTTCAAATTGCAAATGGACGCCGAGGTCCTTCTGCAGTTCATTGCGTCCGGCCGTGCCGATTACCATGCCTTGCGAAACACGGTCATTCATCTTGACTCGAATCTCGCCTAAGCTTTGGTAGACGGTCTTCAGTCCATCCTCATGCGTAATTTCGACAACATTACCCACGAGCGGCAGCTGTTCGGCGCGTGTGACTGTACCGCTCATCGCGGCCAGCACCTCAAAAGCCTCATCATTCTGATGCGCAAGCGCCAATCCGGTGCTGAACATGAACGTGTTGTTGTATTGGATCGTTGCAGCTTGCTTCGTCGCGGCATCCGCCGTTTCTTCGTAGAACGGCATAATGACATCCATAGCTTCTTGTTCTACGAACGGCCACTGCATGCTCTCTGCAGGCACGGTCACTGGCAGAGCATCTTCTTCGCCGAGAACCGATTCGGTCACGGTAGGATCTTCGCTTTCCGCGATCAATCCGCCGCCTGTCAAATCCGTATCGGTCAAAGCATCTCGCTCTGATCCCTGATAGGCCCACATTAAGCTTAGGATGATTGCTGCCGCTGCCATGTAAGCCGCTGGAAATACCCATTTTTTTCGAAGCAGCTTCTTCCATGAAGATGTTGTACCTGCAGCAGTCTCGTGCTTGATTGCCGGTTTTTCTTGTTGAGAACCGGAATCTGGTTTTTGCTGATTTTTGTTTTCTTGGCTCATCTTCCATCACCTCAGCAATCATTCTTGCCAGATGATAGAGCCTTTTATACCTTGCCTGAAAAATATTTCTAGATTCCGCCTGCTAAGAGATCCTCCTCATCCAGCTGGATAGCCCTGCCTTCGAGCTCGGTAATGCCTAGCTCCTCAATCGACTCAAGATCGATGCCGGAATAGTAGTATCGCAATATTTGCTCTGCCGTTTTCCCTTCCTCCGCCATGCCCTGCGCACCATATTGGCTCATGCCTACCCCATGTCCGTAGCCATAGCTCGTGATCACGACTCTATCTGATTCCCGGGTCAATGTGAAATGCGAGGAAGGAAGGCCGAGAAGTTCCCTGACTTCCCTCCCGGTGAACGGCTTTCCGGCGATTCGGATTTCCTTGATCCGCCCGCCGCTCGTATAGGAGAGCGTCTCAGCCGACGCATTTGCGCTTGCAGGCTGAACGCCGCTGATCCCCAGCTTTCGGAAGAGCTCCTCATAAGTCATGCTCGTTTCCTGCTTGTACCTTGGGGATACGAGCTCATCCCATGGGCTGGGGACACTGCGCAGGTAGGGCACATAAGCCTGCCAATATTCTTCGGAATTTTCGGTATACCCGTTGCTCGTGGAAAAAAAAGACGCCTCAATAGGCTCTCCTTCGAAGGTGGCGACGAGCCCTCTTGTCTCATTCACTGCACGGTTCAGTTTGTCCAGATTGGCTCCATAGCGCAGCCACCCCCATTGCTCGCGCAGGCTTTCCAAATCCGTGTAAGCTTGATGCTGTACGGTGTCGGTCACCCAGGCGCCTTTTGGCACATCGTCGAAATTGCCCGCTGCCACCCGCTTGACAAGGTAAGTGCGGGCCGCAATTGCCTGCGCCTTCAACGCCTCCAACTCGAACGTTACGGGCATTTCCGCTGCTACCACGCCGCGTACATATGCTTCAAGCGTCACCTCTTCTACTTCTCCCGTCTGACTGCGATAAACAGGAACCATCCAGGTTTGTACGCTTTCCTGCAAGGCTGTTGAAGGGGACGGCTGCCACCCGAGCCAGTTGGCCGTGCTGCTGCCCGGTTCGGGAAATACAAGCGGCTTGACCAGCAATCCCGGCAGGGCAACGGCCAACAGCGTAAGCAGCAGGATCCCGGCGGCAAGACCGAATCCGAAACGATGTTGATCGAACCAGGCCAAACGGCGGCGGGAACGCCGGATTCTGCCGCCAAAGCTATGAACCGCCCGATTCCGCCTGCTTGTACGCTTCGCGATCCGGGGGATTCGGCCCAGCAGACCTCTTCTTCTGGTGCGTATCGGGTACATGGTGCGCTTCGTAGTCTCAGACCCGCGCCTGCTGTTCATGACGCATATCCTCCTCCGAATGGTCGTCCAGGCTTGCTCCTGGTAAGACTACTATATGAGAATAGGCGAAATGATAGAACCGGAGCGCCGGGGAGCCGATCACGACCAAGTTGAACTGAGAGGGAGGCAATGACGCAGAACTTCGTCATGGATAGAGTGGACACTTAAGAGCACCTGGGGCTGTAAAATCTGATCGCAACGGAAGCGGTTCTACGAGGACATGCTGTCATCGCCGTGAACTGAATCGAACCGGGGAAGAGGGCGATTTCAGGAGTAAAGGATGCGGTAAGGGGAAATTATGGTCTTAGTGCGGAGACCTGCCTACTAGTGGGGAACATAGCGGGAGAATTCGGACTTATATCGTCATTTGAACCCGCCACAGGAGAATTGCTTCGCGAATAAGACCAAAGATATCCGCTAACTTTTCTCGATTAGGGGATTGTAGCGAGATAAGTCCTCTGATTCCCTTTATTTTTCTCTAAAAGATCAGGCTGATGGCCCATGTCCAGCCGTCGCCCAATAACCAAGCAGAGCGAGCCGCATAGGGCGGCGGGATGGTATCTCGCACGGGCATCGGAATGAACGATGCGCTCTTACACTCGCGCCAATGACGGTACGAGCCCTCTCAAGCCCGTACGATTCCCGTCCGTTGGACGAGCGCGTGCAGGCTCCCGCCCTTAGATGAATGAAACGCGCACACACTCACGCTCGCGCAAAACCAGTCTGAATGGGCAGGATCGGAAATTCGGAAGCTTCCTCCTCTTGCGCTTTCGCCACTTGCTTCGGCTTCGCCTCCGGCTGCTCATTGAGCCGATATATCGTTGCGCCGAGTCTGGCCAGCTTCTCCGCGATGCCGACATAGCCGCGGTCGATGTGATGCACACCGCTCACCTCGGTCTCTCCATCTGCGGCTAACCCCGCCAAAATCATGGCTGCACCGGCGCGAAGATCGGTCGCGCATACTTTGCCGCCTTTCAGCTTGGACCTGCCGCTAATGATGGCCGAGCGTCCTTCCACTTTGATCTGCGCATTCAAGTTGCGCAGCTCATCAACATGCATGAAGCGATTTTCAAACACCGTTTCTGTCACAATGCTCGTTCCTTCGGACACGAGCAGCAGCGCCATCATCTGCGCCTGCATATCCGTCGGGAATCCCGGGTGCGGGAGTGTTTTGACATCTACGCCGACTAGCGGCCTGTTGACAGACACATGGATTCCGTTCTCATCGGGCTCAATCGTGACACCCATCTCCTGAAGCTTGGATATGACCGGCTTCAGATGATCCTCGATCGCGCCTTCTACATAAACTTCTCCGCCAGTAATGGCAGCGGCGATCATGTATGTACCCGCTTCTACACGGTCAGGAATGACAGTGTGAACCGCGCCCTGCATGCACGCTACGCCTTGAATGCGAATTACGCCGGTACCTGCGCCCCGCACTTTGCCTCCCATGGCATTCAAGTAGTTGGCCAAATCCACAATTTCCGGCTCGCGTGCGGCATTTTCAATAATCGTCGTGCCTTCCGCAAGTGCTGCGGCCATCATAATGTTTTCCGTAGCGCCCACGCTGGGTACGTCAAGATAAATCTTGGCTCCCCGCAGACGCCCTTCCACTTTTGCCTCGATAAAGCCCTGTCCCAGACTGATTTCGGCGCCCATCGCCTCGAAACCCTTCAAATGCTGGTCAATCGGCCTCGTGCCGATTGCGCAGCCGCCAGGCAAAGGAATTCTTGCTTCCCCGCAACGGGTAAGGAGCGGTCCCATGACCAGGAACGACGCCCTCATTTTCCTTACAGCATCGTACGGTGCATCGCAGCAGGAGATGTGTTCGGCATTTATGCGGATCGTCTCGCCGCTGTAATCCAGTCGAACACCCAGCGCCCGCATGACCTCGCTGATTGTCATCACGTCATCCAAAGGAGGAGCTTCGTGAATAACGCTTTCTCCGGTTGATCCCAGAATGGATGCTGCAATTACCGGAAGCACGGCGTTTTTGGCGCCGCTTACTTTGACTTTGCCCGACAATTTGCTGCCGCCGCGGACTACGATTTTGCTCATCTTTGATTTACCTCCGCGTAATTATTGGGGCCGACACATGCCAGGCCGCCGATGATTTCGTGCTCTTCAGGCCTCACATAAGGTTCGCGATCCGTTCGTGTATTGTGTGGGTACTAGTAACCATTGTGAACAACTCGCGCCCATGTTATTCGAAAATCAGCTTTAACATAGATGACCAATTTGCATAATCGTAAAGAAAACGGGCAAGCTGATACCCCAAAACGACAGACAGGATGACTTGCAGCATAATCGCCTGCGGACTTCGGACTGATTTCAGCCAAAGATCAAACCGCACCGACTGCAGCGCCCACCACGAAGCCGTAATGCACACCAGCGTAAAAATGATCTGGATCAAGCCCGACATGCCCACGCTCTGATACAGACTGTCCGGAACATTGCCCATTCTTCACTCACTTCTTTCTATTCACCAAGTTATACAGCATCGAAACGAACTCGGCCCTGGTGGATGTGCTTCCCGGCCGGAACGTGTTGTCCTCATAGCCGCTTATCCAGCCCAGCTGCTTCAACGCCCGAACACGATCCGCTCCCCATTGGGTGCCTGGCACGTCCTTGAACGGAGCGCTGCGGCCGGCAATGCCTTTCACCTGCATCGCCTGGGAAAGCAAAACGGCCATTTCCATTCTGGTCAGCAGCTTGTTCGGAGCAAAGGTGCCGTCCGGATATCCTGCGATCCACCCCTCAGCCGATGCCTGGGCAATCGCCTCATAGGCCCAATGATTGCGGTTGACATCCTTGAATGCCGGCGTTCTGTTCGTCCTGGACGGCGAGAGCGCCTGCACCAGCATGAAGGTGGCCTCGGCCCGCGTCAGCTTGCCGTTCGGGGCAAAGCGGAAGTCCGGATAACCGGACACAATGTCCTTGCTTGCCAAATCGACAATGTACTTTTCCGCCCAATGCCCCTGGATGTCGCGGAAGCCTGATACTAGTCTGGTCAATGTCGTCCGTACTCGGTACATCTGTGTATCGAAAGCCCGATTGGCTTGCAGACGAAGATAATAAGTCCCTTTGGCCAGGTACATACCGTGGGAGATCGAGGTATCTCCTTCATCATTGACATATACAGCCATCTGCTTCAAGCTGCTGTTCAGCACTGCCAAGGACATTGTCCGGTCCTTCGGAATGTTGTCGAGCAGGAAGGAAGCATAGCTGTCCTGTGTCACATTGAAAACAAACCAATCCACATCTTCATTGGGGTACATGACCCCTTCATAGGTTCTGCCGGACACCATCGTTGTAGCCTGATACGTCTTGTCGTTAGGCTCATTCGGGTCCTCGTAGGTTTTCAAGTAGTTGACCGACAACGTGTACTCGCCCCTGACCGGGTAAGAATCGCTCTGGTAGTTGAGATTTCGCACCCGGATGTAGTAGTAGCCCGGCTCTACCTGCAGCTTCGGCGTATACTCGGTCTCGCCCTCATCTGTATAATCATAGGCCCTGCCGTTCTCGCCCATACGCTGCACCATCAATTCCAGGTCCATGCGGTACGTATCGGGCTCCGCCCTGATCTGCAACGTGCCCTTTTCCTTGACATGAATCATATACCAGTCCACATCGTTGACCTGATGGAAAGTCGCTTTCAAAGTATGGTCGCGGGCAGGCAGGGAGTAGGCCAAATATTGTTTGTCGTTGTTCTCGAATGCATCTCTGTAAATATGAAAATATGTCTCCAGCCTGTATTCAAAACCAGCTGCTCTCGCTGTCTCATTCAGTCTGGCTCTTAGCAATACTGTGCCAGGTTCAACCGAGAATTTCGCGCCTTTGGTCAAATCCGAAACTTCTTCCTTCTTCGCTCCGCCCACATAAGTTTCCAGAGCAATCGACCTCAGCTGCTCATTCGTCGCCCCGGGAAATTTAATTTCCAGTGTTCCCTTGTAGGGGATTTGCACACTGTACCAATCGACGTCTGTGCTGCTCGAGAAGGATGCCGATATTTGGGTATCAACTGGCAGCGTCTTAGCCTGAGTGGAACGGTCGTTAGGTTCATAGAAATCTATTTCGGGTTTGATCGTCAGCGCCCGATCCACACGCAGCAGCCCATACCCGGTCCGCTCATCCCATCCTGGCGAACCCAAATTCTGTGCGCTCTGCTGAAGCAAGCTGCGAACCTGATATGGCTTGTAATCCGGGTAACGCTTCCAGATGAGCGCCGCAGCCGCAGCCACCTGCGGCGCTGCCATCGATGTCCCTTCGCTCACGCCGTATCCGCCGCCCAATGACGTCGTAAATACCCGGTATGGCGCCACGAGATCGATTTCAGGGCCGGAATTGGATTTGGGCTCTGGCTGATTGTCGGAACGAACACCGCCAACAGCAACCACGCTATGGTAGGCAGCCGGATACTTCACAGACTGTCCTTCATTGCCGGTTGCCGCAACGAGCAGAACGCCTTTATCCTCGGCATAATCTACGACTTCCTTCAAATATTGGGAGTACTTGAACAGTCCGAGCGACAGCACTATAATCTTGGCGCCTTCGTCTACCGCATATTTGATGCCTTCCCCAAGCTTCATTTCGTCCCCGGAGCCTTTGGAATCCATCACTTTGACAGGCATGATGCGGGCATCCCAGAGCATGCCGGACACACCGATCTGATTGTTGCTGACGGCAGCAATGATCCCGGCCACATTTGTGCCGTGACCGTTGTCATCCTGAGGACGCAAATTTTTGTTTAACAAATTGATCCCGCCAGTAATTCTGTCTTTCAAGTCCGGATGGTTGAGATCCACACCTGTATCGACTACGGCAATCACCATATCTGCGTTGCTGTTCTCGTGCTCCCACGCAGCTTCCATGCCGATTTGCTTCAAATAGTTTTGGTTGGTGTACAGCGGATCATTCGGCGCAGCCGCCAGCTGCACAGGACGATTATCGTGCAGGTAAACAACATCGGCATGCTGCGACCACCGCTCTGCCCATTGTCCAGCATCTACACCTGGCTTCGGCATAGCTTCAACCACTTGAAGATCGGCCAATTGTTTCACAATCGTGCTCTCCTGCACAAACTGCTCATTCATTTCGGCAAGAGGCACCGCCCATTTTATAATCCACGAAGAGGCGGCCTTGGCATCGGCGGATGTATGAGATTGTTCCATGGCAGCATCATCAGTCTCTGCATGCAATGCAGGGCCGAAATCCGCCATTGCTTGCAACAAGAGCAACAATACCAGAATTACGGATATGTGTGCAACTCTATTCCCCTTCATCCTAGCAAACGCCTCTTCCCTCTAGTAAAAATTCATATTTCATCCAAACTTCGGATATGCCGTTTTCACGCAACAGTTCCCAATCATAACAGGCCTTAAAGCCTAAGTCATGTTTACAAATTCGCCATGTCCTAATTGTATTCGCCAGAATTCAACATAACCCTTTCCCGTTTTTGAAAAGTAGGCCAATAGTCCTTAATGGAACAGTCATCTTATATATTATATAGAAATCTGGCGAAGGAATAAATGGTCTCGCAGACGTGAAATTTTCCCAACCGGGCGCAAAAAAAACCGCCTTCTGCCTGTGTCTGACAGAAGACGGTTTGTACACGCAAGCCCTTTGATACGGGCCAGCTCCCAGCCGCGGCTTCTTACATGAAGAAGTCTCGGCCGAGGTGGAAGATGCTTTCGATATACCCGATAATCGGTCTCGGGAAGAAGCCCATCAGCAATGTGGCCGCCACGCAGATCCAGATCGTGAGCTGCTGCGCCCAGCCGACCTGAAGCCGTTCAGACGGCGCATGGCTGCGCATGAACATCTGGCGGATCACACCGAAGTAGTAATAGAATGAGATCACGCTGGTGATGATCATAATCGCTGCCAGCCAATACTTCGCAACGGCTACGGCTCCGAGCAAGATATAGAATTTGCCGAAGAATCCGCCCGTTACCGGCAAGCCGGCTAGCGACAGAACGAGAATGACCATCGCCGAAGCGAGCGCCGGGTTCCTGTAATACAACCCGTCGAACGCCGACATCTCTTCATGTCCGGCTTTCCCGCTTACCGCCATTAACACGGCGAAAGCGCCGATGTTCATGAACAGATAAGCCGCCAGATAGTAATACAGCTCGGTAAAGTTCGAATAGTGCATGGGACCGTATACGATCGCAAGCGGAACGAGCAGATAGCCGGCATTGGCTATGCCTGAATAAGCCAGCAACCGCTTCATGTTGTGCTGCTTCAGCGCCATCGCATTGCCGAGAATCATAGAAGCCGCAGCGATAATCGCAAGAATCAAGTTCATGTCATCGTGTATCGGCGTATCGCTGTCTCCGACGCCGAAGTAGACGTTATACAAAATGCGGAACATCATAGCCAGCGCCGCACCTTTCGACACGACTGCCAGGAAAGCGGTAACTGGCGTATGCGCGCCTTGATACACATCCGGCGCCCATGCGTGGAACGGCGCAGACGCAATCTTGAAGGCAAAACCGGCGAGCATCAAGAAGAAGCTCATATAAAGAAGCCCGCTTATCGACGGATCGAAGAATCGAAGCTGGCTGTTCATTTCGGCAATATTTGTCGTACCGGTTACCCCGTACAGGAATGACATGCCGTAAAGAATGAAAGCCGTCGAAATTGCGCCCAGCACCATATATTTGAATGCCGATTCGTTCGCTTTCTGATCGTGCTTTTTCAAACCGACCATAATATAGGAGGTAATGCTAAGCAGCTCAAGGCCGACGAACAGCGTAATCAAATCGCCCGAGGAGACCATGACCATGGCGCCAAGCGCAGCAGGCAGGAATAAATAATAGTACTCCCCTTGATGCGGAATCTCTTTTTCCTTGATTGAGCCGATGCTCATCAGGACGACGAGAAACGTCCCCCCCAGAATGAACAGCTTCAGCAAGTTGCCAAAGTCATCCACTCGGTAGCTATTGGCAAGCAGCTGAATGACCGGCTCGCTGAGCGAATCCGGGCCGTTGTACAGCCGCATGGCAATAACCACGAATACCGCGGATACCGCCAGACTGAGCAGCGTCAACCCTCCAACCCAGGACCGGCTAAACCTGCGGGGTATAGCCAGATCGAGCAAAGACAGAAGTATAGCCGCGATCACAAGCGTCAACTCAGGTCCGAGATATCGCAGGTCTGCGAATTGCAGTTGCATCATTTGCATCGCCCTAACCCCCTATCCTTGCAAGCATACTGCTTAATGCGTGGTTCAGCGGTTCGCTCAGTACGGTCGGGTAAATCCCCAGCAGCACGATAAAGGCTGCCAGTACGATCATCGGTACTGCTTCCGTCAAGCGCGCATCACGCAGCACAGCGCTGTCTGTTTGATATTTTTCCGGCAGTTCCCCATATGTGATGGCCAGAACCCCACGCAGCACATAGACGGCAGTCAAGATGATGCCGAGCGCACCGATAATGGCCAAGACCGGCATAGTGTCAAAGAGGCCAAGGAACGCCAGAAACTCGCTGACAAATCCGCTCATGCCCGGCAAGCCCAATGACGCGAGACCGCCGACCAGCAGCATCCCGCTCATAAATGGCATTGCCTTGGCCATGCCTCCCATTCGATCAAGCTCCGTAGTGCCCGTGCGCTCGATCAAGCTGCCGACTATGAGGAACAGCAACGCGGAGATCAAGCCGTGCGACACAAGCTGGAAGGCCGCGCCCTGCAGCCCTGTCGTATTGAGCGCCGCAATGCCGAGCAGGACAATGCCCATATGACTGATACTGGAGTACGCCAGAATAAGCCGGAACTCTTTCTGAACGAACGCCAATACGGCGCCATACAGGATGTTCACAACGCCGACAATGCCAATCAGCAGCGCGAAGGTCTGCGCTTGCTCCGGAAACAGACCGACGCCGAAGCGCAGCAGACCATATGCGCCCATCTTCAGCAGGATGCCGGAATGTATCATGACGACCGCTGGGGGCGCCTCGATGTGCACCTTCAGCATCCAGGTGTGGAACGGAAAGATCGGAAGCTTGATGCCAAAGGCAATGAGCAGCATCAAGAAGATCCATTCTTTCATCGCAAGTCCCATGTAGAAAGGATTGACGGTATTGCCCACACGATCATGATGCAGATTTGCGAAGGAGTTCGGGTCCGTCAAGTTGTTATAAATCGTGCCAACATCCCCGCTATAGACCAGTTCAAGCGGCTGTGTCGGATCTTCCTGCAATGCGGAAAATCCAGCGGTATTGATCAGCATCAAGAAGGCAATCAGCATGATAGCCGAGCCGATACCGTTGTAGACCAGAAATTTGTTTGCGGCCTTTTCTCTGTCAGCGAAGCCCCATATGCCTATCAGGAAGAACATCGGCACAAGCGTAGCTTCGAAGAATAGAAAGAACAAGAACAGATCGCGGGAGAGGAACACCCCAAACATACCGATCTGCAGCAGAAGGAACCAGAGATAGAAGGTCTTCCAGCGCTTCTTGATGTGTACGGATGCAAAAGCTGCCATACTGCTGATCAATGCTGTAAGAAAAGCCAATGCAGCGCTAAGTCCATCCGCACCCAAGGAATAGTTGAACTGGTAGATCAGCCTGTCTGCGGAGCTGAGCGACGGCGCTTCCTGGTTTAGTGCGATTTCGATCCAGGTTGCTTTTTCCTCGAACTGCATGCCTTCCGCATCATGATCCAGGCCAGTAAACATCCAGCCGGCGAGAACCAGCGAAATCAAGGTGCTGACAATCGCTGCGGTCTTGAGCCAGTGTCCCCGTTCCTTCGGAATAAGCAGAACAGCGATAATTCCCAAAAGCGGCGAAAAGGTAAGGAGCGTTAATATCGGGATGCTATCCAACATGGAAATACCTCCTTCCTACAACTGCCACAATCAAGATCAACAGTCCGATAACCCCAATCAAGCCATAGGATTGAAGCTGGCCGTTCTGCATGCGCAGTCCGATTCTGCCCGTTGCGGTCATGACGCCAGCGAGTGCCCTGACAGCCCCGTCCACAATATAGCGGTCAAAAAGATCAAGCAGATAACCTATGCCGCGAAGCGGCTTTACGACGCCATTGTCGTAAGCTTCATCCACGTAGTATTTTTGGTTTAGCACCCGGTAGACTGGCAACGCTTTTGCTTCCAGCCAATCTTCGGAGTTGGACCTCCGGCCATACAGCAGCCACCCGATGAGCAAACCGCCTACGCCGGCAACCGTCGATAAGATCATGACGGTCATATCCGCATGCTCCCCGAGATTCTCGCCCGTCAGCCATTCGCCAAACCATCCATTTCCCGGGAAATAGACAAATCCCGCGATAACAGCCAAAATTGCCAGCACAATTAGAGGAACGGTCATGACTGCTGGCGACTCATGCGGATGCATGTCGGAACGCGGCTTCCCAGTGAATACCAGGAAGAACAAGCGTGCCATGTACAAGGCTGTAAAGAACGCAGCGACTAGCGCTATCCAGAACAGGATCGGCTGATAGTGGTACGCCTCGGTCAGAATCGCATCCTTCGACCAGAAGCCGGCAAACGGCACGATACCGGACAATGCCAATGTACCGATCGCAAAGGTGAGCATCGTTATCTTCATCTTGCTGCCGAGCCCGCCCATCTTGCGAATATCCTGCTCATGAACGGCATGAATGACACTGCCGGCTCCCAAGAACAGCAGCGCCTTGAAGAATGCATGCGTGTATAGATGGAACATCCCTGCTGTATAAGAAGACAATGTGCCAATGCCCATTGCCAGCATCATATACCCCAGCTGACTGACCGTAGAGTAAGCCAGTATCCGTTTGATGTCGTTCTGCGCAAGCGCAATCGTTGCGGCGAAGATCGCTGTAAAGCCGCCGACAATCGCGACCGTTAGCAGTGCTGCATCCGATGCTTGAAACAGCGGAAACGTCCGAGCCACCAAGTATACGCCTGCTGCGACCATCGTAGCGGCATGAATGAGCGCACTGATTGGCGTAGGACCTTCCATCGCGTCAGGCAGCCAAGTATGAAGCGGAAATTGGCCGGACTTGCCGACTGCGCCGATGAACACCAGGATTGCCGCAGCAGTGATAACCCCGGCAGACAACGCTCCCGTATGAGCTGCATTATGTATAGCGCTGAATTCGAGCGAATGTCCAGGCATGTTCCAGAACAGCAACAGCATGCCAAGGAACAAACCGACGTCCCCGATCCGTGTGACGATAAAAGCTTTCTTCGCCGCCGCCTTGGCCGCTGGCTTCGTGTACCAGAAGCCGACCAGCAGGAACGAGCAGACCCCAACCAGTTCCCAGAAAATAAAAAATTGCACGAGGTTGATAGACAGCACCAGCCCCAGCATGGAAAAGGTGAACAGGGACACATAGGCAAAAAAAGTATTAATCCGCTCATCTTCCTTCATATACCCTAACGAGTATAGGTTGACGAGGAAACTGACCAAGGTAACGACAACCAGCATCAACGTATTCAGATTGTTGACTTCAAAGCCCATTTGCAGCGCGAAGTCGCCGATCCCGATCCATTTGAATCCATCCCATGTATAATCCACTACGTTCTCGCCAAGGCGCTCTGTGAATACCAGTACAGCCATTACAAAAGCCGCAGCCGCGGCAAGAACGCTGAACCCTGTGGCAAGTCCCTTCATTTGTCTGCCAAGAGCGGTCAAGACGAGAAAGGCAAGCAGTGGAAAGACCGGAATGAGCCATGCGTAATGGGTAAACTCCATGAGATCCTTTCCTTTCTTCGAGCTTCTCGCTCACTATTTTTTCAACATGTTCATCTCTAGTACGTTGGTTGTGCCTTTATTGCGGTACAAGGAGATCAGAATAGCGATTCCGATCGCGACCTCCGCCGCGGCCACCGTAATACTGAACAGGGAGAAGATATGTCCGGTGATCGACGGATTGGGACCGTATTTGGCGAACGCAATCAGATTCAAGTTCACCGCATTAAGCATCAACTCGACAGAGAGAAGCACGATGACCGCATTTCTCTTGGACAGCGCACCGTACAGACCTACACAAAACAAAATAGCGGCCAGCAGAAAGTAAGAATTGGCGATATTGTCCATGCTAATCCTCCTCCCTCTTGGCCAGGATGATGGCGCCGATAAACGCGACGGTCAGCAGCACACTCATCAGCTCGAACGGAATGACATGGCGCGTGAACAGCTGTTCGCCAATTGCTTTCGTGTTGTCCACGCCCGCATCCAGCGTTCCGCTCTGGAAGTTGGCGCTTTGAATCACGAAGAACAGAATGCCGAACAAGGCGACCGAACCGACCAGCAGCAAACCGTTGTACCATGGACGGCGCGGTTCTTCCTCCGGTTGATCGTGCCGGGTCATCATAATGCCGAAGATCATCAGGATGGACACTGCCCCTGCGTAGATCAGCACCTGTACAAATGCGACAAATTCCGCATCAAGCATGACGTACAGGCCGGCCAGTCCAAGGAACGTAAAGGCGAGCGCAACCACCATATGCACGACCTTCGTAAAGCTGAGCATAAGAATTGCACCGGAAATGACGACCATGGCAAATACGAGAAACAGCAGGCTTTCCGCGCTGGTGAAGAATGCCACAATATTGTCCAGCATCGGTTATTTCGCCCCTTTCTTCGCTTGCGGGTTCGTCGAGTTTTCCAGGCGGACATTCTTGTCGTTATCATTCAGCCATTCCATGTTTTTGAACAAATCATCGCGGCTGTATGTCGCCAGCTCGAAATTGTTGGTCATCACGATCGCTTCGGTCGGACATACCTCCGTACACAGATCGCACAATATGCAGATTTCAAAGTTGATATCATACGTATCGATGACCTTGCCCTTCTTCTCCGGGTCCGGATTCGGCTTGCCGGTCAGCGTAATGCATTCTGTCGGGCAAATCCGCGCGCATTGATTGCAGACAATGCATTTGTCTGGTTCAAAATGTTGCACGCCGCGGAATCTGTTCGGCATTTCCAATGGAACGTCCGGGTATTTGTACGTTACCTTCTTCTGGGTCATCGTCTTCAGGGTGACCCCGAGACCCTTGGCGATCCCTTTCATTTACGCGTTCACCCTTTCTCTATTTCAATAATTCCATGACTACTGCCGTAATAAATACATTGATGAGCGAGAGCGGCAGCAGCACCTTCCAGCCGAGACTCATCAGCTGATCCACCCGAATCCGCGGCATGGTAGCCCGCAGCCAATACAAGGTGAAGATGACAAGACTGAATTTCAAGATAAACCAGATAATCCCCGGAATGAAATCAAGGAACGGGAACGGCGCATGCCAACCGCCGAGGAACAATACAGTGGTTAGCGCGGCAATCGCATACATGTATACATACTCCGACAGCATAAAAAAGGCGAACCGAAAGCCGCTGTACTCCACATGATATCCTGCCACAAGCTCGGATTCCGCCTCAGGCAAGTCGAACGGGGTACGGTTCAGCTCGGAAACCGCCGCTATTACGAATACGCCAAAGCCCAGGATCTGCGGCAGGAAGTTCCAGTTCCAGAAGTAACCGGCCTGCCCTTCAACGATGGTACTCAGATTCAAGCTTCCGCTCATTAGCACCACGCCAGCCACCGAGATGACGAGCGGCACTTCATAGCTGATCATCTGAGCCGTGGAGCGCATGCCGCCCATCAGCGCGTATTTGTTGTTCGAAGCCCATCCGCCCAGCAGAATGCCCATGGTGGAGATGCTGGAGAGAGCCACGTAATAAAGCAAGCCGACATTCAAATCCGCCGGAATCCATTTGCTAGTATAAGGAATCACCGCCAATACGGTGAACGCCGGCACAAATGTCAACGCCGGTGCCAATATGAACAGCGGACGATCTGCTTTTTTCGGAATGGTATCTTCCTTGATGAGCAGCTTCAGTACGTCCGCTACGGTCTGCAGCAAGCCGAACGGACCGACCCGGTTCGGACCGGGACGGCCTTGCATCCAGCCGATGACTTTTCTTTCGAAGTAGATCGCATAGGTAACAAAGCCCAATACAATGAGAAGCGTCAAGACGCCCAGCACAGCTTCGAACAGGAAGCTCCCAAAGGTTACACTTTGCGTTGTCGGATCCATTAGGCGTCCACCTCCCCAACTACAATGTCAATGCCGCCGAGAATGGTGATCAGGTTCGTCATCGACTCGCCTACCAGCAGCTTCGGCAGGATCTGCAAATTGACGAATGAAGGACGGCGGAACTTCAAGCGGTAAGGCTCGGCTTTCCCTTCCGAAACCAGGTGGCAGCCGATCTCTCCTCTGGGCGATTCAATAGCCACGTAGGCCTCGCCCTTCGGCGGGCGGATGACGCGCGGCACTTTGCCCATAATTTCGCCTTCCTCGGGGAATTGCTCCAAAGCCTGCTCCAGAATGCGCAAGCTCTGACGAATCTCTTCCAGGCGAATCTCATAACGTGCAAAGCAATCGCCTTCCGTGCGGGTGACAACGTCAAAGTCGAAGCGATCATACAAGCTGTAAGGCTGCGACTTGCGAAGATCCCACTCCACGCCAGTGCAGCGCAGGTTCGCTCCGCTTAACCCGTAGTCAATAGCCGTCTTGGCGTCATATTTGCCGACGCCCTTGATGCGGGCAAGGAAAATTTCGTTGCCGCTGACCAGGTTGTGATATTCGTCCAGTTTCCCTTTCATGTGCTCGACGAACGCCTTCACCTTGTCGATCCAGCCTTCCGGCGCATCCCATTTCACTCCGCCTACCCGCATATAGAAGTAAGTCAGACGCGCGCCGCACAATTCATTGAAGAGATCGATAATCATCTCACGCTCGCGGAACGCATAAAGGAAAGGACTCATCGCGCCGATGTCCAGCAAGTACGTGCCCCACCATACCAAATGACTGGCTACGCGCTGCAGCTCCATCACGATCAGCCGCAAAAATTCGGCTCGCTCCGGCACCTCAAGCTCGAGCAAGGTCTCTACTGCGTGACAAAGCACATAGTTGTTCGTCATCGCTGAGACATAATCCATTCGGTCGGTATAAGGGATGATTTGCGTATAGTTCAAGTTTTCCGCCAGCTTCTCGGTTCCTCTGTGCAAGTAACCCATCACTGGTTCGGCATGGACGATCTGCTCGCCGTCCAGCTTCACCACAACGCGAAACACACCGTGCGTACTCGGATGCTGGGGACCGACATTCAGCAGCATTTCTTCTGTTCTTATCATCGGTTACACCTCCGGATCCGCAGGACTGTAGTCTTTCCGCAGCGGATGCCCTTCCCAATCGTCCGGCATCATGATGCGCCGCATGTCTGGATGCCCAGGGAAGTCCACACCCAGCAGATCGTAAATCTCCCGCTCAGGCCAGTTCGCCGTGCTCCAGATTGGCGTAGCGGACGGCACGCTCGGCTGATCGCGATCCGTTTTGATCTTCATTGCATAATCCTGTTTAGACTCCAGATTGATCAACTGATAAATCACTTCCATGTGCGTCTCGCGGTCCACGCCTGTCACATTCCGCAAGTAATGAAGCTTCAATTCAGAATGTTCACGCAGCACGTTCGCTACTTGCGGCCAATGGTCGGCTTTCACAATCACTGTCGGCAAGTGGCGGCTCGCCTCATTTATGTAAGCCTCTTCAATTGCCTCCGCACCGGCATGCTCATTCAGGATTTCCACTAACCGGTCCAAGACGGGCTGCTTCGGCGACGGCTCCTTCGGCTTCTCTTCTTCGTCCGAATTGTCCTCTTTCTTGGCGCGAGCAGCCGCTCTTGCAGCACGAGCTTCGGCCGCTGCTTTTTTCTTCGCGGCAAGCTCGTCATCACCGCCGTCAGACGCTTCGCCATCCTTGGCTTCCGGCTTTTCCGCTTTCGCGCGCGCCGGTTTCGCTTCTTCAGCGCTAGGGCTTTCTGGGGAATTCTCCAGTTGCTGACTGGCTTCGCGATCTGCTTCGCGGTCGGACACCTGGTCGTTCTCGCGCTTGTTGTTCTCTTCGCTCACCGTTCAGTCACCCGCTTCCCTGTTTTCGCTTCATAGCGTATTTTCTCTTGCAGCTTATTGATGCCGTAAATCAGCGCAGCGGGATTAGGCGGACATCCCGGTATGTAGACATCTACCGGAACTACCTGGTCAACCCCTTTCACCACGGCATAGGACTTCACATAAGGTCCGCCTGCTGTAGCGCAGGAACCCATCGCAATAACCCACTTCGGCTCCGGCATTTGATCGTATAGACGACGCAGCAAAGGAGCCATTTTCTTCGTGACCGTTCCGGCCACAATCATGCAGTCTGACTGGCGCGGCGACGTACGGAAGATGACTCCAAATCTGTCCAAGTCATAGTGGGAAGCCCCGGTTCCCATCATTTCAATTGCACAGCATGCCAAGCCAAATGTCAATGGCCAGATCGAGTTGCTGCGCGCCCACCCCTTCAGTTGCTCCAGTGTTCCAAAAAAAAACGTTGCGCTCAAGTTCCTGGCGTTCCGCCAGCGAAATCTTCTCTAGATCGAGTTCCATTTGAACACCTTCTTCTTCCAAGCGTAGATTAAGCCTACTACAAGCAAGCTTACGAAGATCAGCATTTCCACCAATGCGAACAAACCTAGCTTGTCATAAGCGACTGCCCAAGGGTAAAGAAACACCGTTTCCACATCGAAGATAACAAACATCAGCGCGTACAAGTAATACCGAATGTTAAAGCGCACTTGGCCTTCGCCGACCGGCTCATTCCCGCTCTCATACGTGGTCTGTTTCTCCTCAGTTGGCTTAGTAGGGCGCAAAAATCTGCCGAGTGTCAATGCCGCTATGGGCAAAATGATACCTAGAGTGAGAAAAATAAGAACAACTACATATTCTCCAGCATACATCGTACAGTGTCCCCTCCTTAGACTTTCGTTCTTCTTTTTTATACGTAATCCATAACATCACAATAAATACCGTCCCAATTATAACAAACGTGCCCCGAATTCGTCTATCGTGGATTGTAAGCGATTTAATAGGAAATTTTATGGACTTCTCCGGCTGACGCAAACAAACGTATTTCCTTAGTCCAACAGTATTTGCTGCTGCCTTCCTCGCTCAGAAATCCCCTGCATGCAAAAAGCCCCTGCGCCAGGGTTTCTCCTTGGCTTGCAGGGGCTTTCTATCCGTGATGCATTATCTGTGCTGGGAGACGTCGAGACGGGTCAAAGCTTTTTGCAAAGCAATCTCTGCACGACGGAAATCTATTTCCTCCATGCGGCTTTGCAGCCTTTTCTCCGCACGTTCCTTGGCTGCTCGTGCGCGATCTACATCAATCTCGCCCGGCTTCTCTGCCGTTTCCGCAAGAATGGTGATCTTGTCCTTGCGCACCTCGAGGAAACCGCCGCCTACGGCGATATACTCCTCTTTGCCTTCGCTTTTGACGCGGACCGGGGCAACGCGGAGCGGCGTAACCAGCGGAATGTGGTTCGGCAGGATACCAAGCTCACCTTCCGCGCCTCGCACGCTGACCATATCGACCGGTTCGCTGTATACGATCCGTTCCGGGGTTACTATTTCCAGCAAAACAGTACTCATCGTTCCACCCTCCTCCTAGCTTCAGCGCAGCAATTACTGCTGCGCTTTAGCCTTTTCTACGGCTTCCTCAATGGTACCGACTAACAGGAATGCAGATTCCGGCAGATCATCGTACTTGCCTTCGAGAATTTCCTTGAAGCTGCGAACTGTTTCCTTGACCGGAACATATTTGCCCGGCAAGTTCGTAAACTGCTCAGCTACGTGGAACGGCTGGGACAAGAAGCGTTCTACGCGACGAGCGCGGCTCACGACTACCTTGTCTTCATCGGACAACTCATCCATACCGAGGATGGCGATAATATCCTGCAGCTCGTTGTAGCGGGCGAGCAGGCGTTTTACAGCCTGAGCCACTTCGTAGTGCTCCTGGCCAACAACTTCCGGCGTCAGGATCCGGGAGGACGAAGCCAGCGGGTCAACCGCAGGGTAGATGCCCTTCTCGGAAATTTTCCGCTCCAGGTTCGTGGTCGCATCCAAGTGTGCGAACGTCGTTGCCGGCGCCGGATCCGTGTAGTCATCCGCAGGCACGTAGATCGCCTGGATCGACGTAACGGAACCTTTCTTCGTAGAAGTAATCCGTTCTTGCAGGGCGCCCATCTCCGTTGCCAGCGTCGGCTGGTAACCAACCGCGGACGGCATGCGGCCCAGCAAGGCGGAAACCTCGGAACCTGCTTGAGTAAAGCGGAAGATATTGTCTACGAACAGCAGAACGTCCTTGCCCTGCTCGTCACGGTAATATTCCGCCATGGTCAAACCGGTCAGCGCCACGCGAAGACGCGCGCCAGGAGGCTCGTTCATCTGGCCGAATACCATCGTAGTTTTGTTGATAACGCCCGAGTCTCTCATCTCGTGGTACAGGTCGTTCCCTTCACGAGTACGCTCCCCTACCCCAGCGAATACGGAAATACCACCGTGCTCTTGGGCGATGTTGTTAATCAGTTCCTGGATCAAGACGGTCTTGCCGACACCTGCGCCGCCGAACAGGCCGATCTTGCCGCCTTTCGCGTAAGGGGCCAGCAAATCGATAACCTTGATGCCCGTTTCCAAAATTTCCGATTCTACGGACAGATCCTCAAATTTAGGCGCATCCTTGTGAATCGGGCTCTTGCGCTCAGTCTCAATCGGACCGGCATTGTCGATCGGCTCACCCAGTACGTTCATGACACGGCCAAGTGCCGCGTCGCCTACCGGTACGGAAATCGGCGCACCCAAATCCTCTGCGCCCATGCCGCGAACAACACCGTCCGTGGAAGACATCGCGATACAACGCGCAACATTGTCGCCCAGATGAGTGGCCACTTCCAAAGTCAGATTGATTTCCGGCTCTGTAGGTGTCTCAGGTTTATGTTGAATTTTGATCGCATTAAGAATCTCCGGGAGTTGGCCACGTTCGAACTCGATATCAATGACCGGACCCGTGACGGATAAAACGCGTCCTTTGCTCATCGTCCTTTTCCCTCCTTAAACAATTATGCCGAACCCGTCTTGCCGCAGCTGGAACAGCGCGCGGCCAAACGGTTAAACCGCTATCTTACAAAGCGTTCGCTCCCGCAACAATCTCGGAGATTTCCTGCGTGATTGCCGCCTGACGAGCCCTGTTGTGCTGAAGTTTCAATGTGCTGATCATATCGTTGGCATTGCGTGTCGCGCTGCCCATTGCGGTCATCCGCGCGCCGAACTCGCTCGCCTTCGCTTCAAGGAGCGCGCTGTAGATGATCGTCTCGGCGTAACGCGGCAGCAGAACATCCAATACGCCTTCCGGTGAAGGCTCATATTCATATTGCGCAGAAGGTCCCCCCTCTTGCGCCTCCACGTCAGCCAGCGGCAGAAGCTGCTTGATGACCGGCTTTTGCGAAATCGCGCTGTGGAACTCGTTGTATACCAGGTTCAGCTCGTCATAAGCGCCTTTTTCGAAGTTGCTGACGCTTGATCTGGCGATGTTCCTGATTTCTTGGAAGCTTGGCGAATCCGCCAGTCCTGTCACTTCCTCCACAACGGGCATGTTGCGCTTCCGGAAGAAATCCCGTCCCTTGCGCCCGATCACGAACAACGCGTACTCATCAGGAGACTGATGGTTGGCCTGAATCGTCTGCATGAGCATACGAAGCAGGTTGTTATTGTACCCGCCGGCCTGACCGCGGTCGGAAGTGATGACCAGATAACCGGTTTTGCGAATTTCGCGCTTTTGCAGCATCGGATGCGTAACATCCGTAGTGCCGGCAGCGATATTGGCGATCACTTCCTTAATCTTGTCAGCGTAAGGCCGTGCCGCGACAGCGCTTTGCTGCGCGCGTCTCAGCTTGGAAGCAGCGACCATCTCCATCGCTTTTGTGATCTGCCTCATGTTTTGCATGCTCTTGATCTGGCGCTTAATCTCGCGTATTCCTTTTGCCATTTAGCTCACCACGTTTCCGTTAGGCCCGGGATCCGGCAAAGCCTTTTTTGAATTTCTCAATCGCGTTTTTCAACGCTTCTTCATTTTCCTTGGTCAAATCTTTCGTATCGGTAATCGATTGATAGATGCCCTGCTCGTTCGAGTCGATGTAATCAAGCAATTCCTTCTCGAAACGGCGCACATCGCTCACTTCGATATCATCCAGATAGCCTTTTGTAGCCGTGTAAATAGATACGACTTGTTTCTCTACAGAAAGCGGCTCATTGACGCCCTGCTTGAGAATTTCCATCAGACGGGCACCGCGGTTCAAGCGCGCTTGAGTCGCCTTGTCCAGATCGGAGCCGAACTGAGCGAATGCTTGCAGCTCGCGGTATTGCGCCAGATCGAGCTTCATCGTACCGGCAACCTTCTTCATCGCCTTGATCTGTGCGGCGCCGCCGACACGGGATACCGAGATACCGACGTTAACAGCTGGGCGCTGGCCTGCATAGAAGAGGTCAGACTCCAGGAAGATCTGTCCGTCGGTGATCGAGATCACGTTCGTCGGAATGTACGCAGATACGTCGGAGGCCTGTGTTTCGATGAACGGCAGTGCGGTGATCGAACCGCCACCGAGATCATCGTTCAGCTTCGCTGCGCGCTCCAGCAAACGGGAGTGCAGATAGAAGACGTCGCCCGGATAAGCCTCGCGGCCCGGAGGTCTTCTGAGCAGCAAGGACAGCTCGCGGTATGCAGCAGCCTGCTTGGTCAAATCATCATAGACGATCAGGACATGCTTGCCTTTGTACATGAAGTACTCGCCCATCGCGCAGCCTGCATATGGAGCCAGGAACAGCAACGGTGCCGGCTCGGATGCGCTTGCTGTCACGACGATTGTATAGTCGAGCGCGCCTTGGCGTCTCAGTGTTTCTACAACGTTTGCTACTGTGGATTGCTTCTGACCGATCGCAACATAAATACAAATGACATCGTTGTTCTTCTGATTCAAAATCGTATCAATCGCGATAGATGTCTTACCGGTCTGGCGGTCACCGATAATCAATTCCCGCTGTCCGCGGCCGATCGGGATCATGGCGTCGATCGCCTTGATGCCAGTCTGCATCGGTTCGTGAACGGATTTCCGGTCGATTACGCCCGGAGCAGGAGCTTCAACAGGACGCGACTCGGTTGTATTGACCGGTCCCTTGCCGTCTACCGGCTGACCGATCGCATTTACGACACGACCGAGCAGAGCTTCGCCTACAGGCACTTCCATGATGCGGCCTGTGCGCTTGACTTGGTCGCCTTCACGGATGTCCGTATATGGTCCGAGGATAACGATACCGACATTGTCCTCTTCCAGGTTCAAAGCCATCCCCATGACGCCGTTGGCAAATTCAAGCAGCTCGCCGGCCATAACTTGCTCCAGCCCATGCGCGCGCGCAATACCGTCACCGACTTGGATGACTGTGCCGACATCGGAAACTTGGATATCGGATTTATAATTTTCAATCTGCTGTTTAATCAGCGTGCTGATTTCTTCAGGTCGGATACTCAAAGAACCTCACCCCTATCCTTATTGTGCTTGTGAACGCATGATCGTTTTTTCCATATCGGCTAACTTGGTTTTCAAGCTGCCGTCATAAACGCGGTCGCCGATTCTCACCTGGACCCCGCCAAGCAAAGAAGGCTCGACTACCTGCTGGATTTGCAGTTTTTTGCCTGTCAGCTTTCCAAACGCATCCGCAATTTTGCTCAGCTCGTCATCAGAAAGTCGGGCCGGGCTGGTGACAGTGGCTCTCGCCTGTCCCAACGCTTCTCCCGCAATCTTGACGAACTGTTCCCACACCGCACGGATAGCTTTTTGGCGATGTCTCTGCACGAGCAGCTGCAGTGTGTGCAGCACCAATTCGGATACATGCTTCTCCAAGCTTTGGTTGAGTACGGACAGCTTATCTTCCATCGAGATGCCCGGATGCTCAAGAAACTTCCAGTACTCCTCGTTTTCCGTGATCAGCTTGACAGCCGTCTCGAGCTCCTGGTTGACTTGATCGACAATGCCTCTCTCGCTAGCCGCCTCGAACAATGCACGCGCATAACGTTTCGCGGCAATCCCTACCGTGCTCATACGTTGCCTCCTACTTCCTTGAGGTACTTGTTAATGAGCTCTTCCTGCGATTTCTCGTCGATTTGCTTCTCGATAATCTTGGAAGCAATCAGAACGGACATGGCGCTCACTTCGTTGCGAAGCGCAACCACAGCTTTATTCTTCTCGTTCTCGATTTCCTTCAAGGCGTCTTCCTTCAAGCGCGCCGCCTCGGCATTCGCCTGAGCAAGAATGTCTTCTGCCTGCTTGCTGCTAGTCTTTTTCGCCTGCTCAAGCATTTCGTATGCTTCTTTGCGAGCATCCTCAACCGCCTGCTTTTGCTCGGCCAAATATTGCTCAGCCTGCTTGCGGCTTGCCTCTGCTTCACTCAGTTCGCCTACTACCTTCTCCCTGCGCTTCTCCATAATCGAGAAGAGCGGACCGAATGCGTATTTATTCAAGAGCCAGTAAAGGATACCAAATGCGATGATCGCAAATACTATCGATTCCCAATAGAGGTGCATACAAATTTCACTCCCTTCCGAAGGCTATGGTACAGATGGAGTAGAACAAAAGGAAGGCGCGGACGGCTTAGGCCTTCCCCGCCTAAACTTGATATTGTGTCGGTTTAGCCAAAGAACATCAGGAACGCCAATACGACGCCGATCAAAGGCACAACCTCGACGATACCAACACCGATAAACATCGTCGTCTGCAGCGTACCGCGAAGCTCAGGCTGACGGGAAATCCCTTCAACCGTCTTGCTCACGATCATACCGTTACCAAAACCTGCGCCCAGTGCGCCAAGACCTACCGCAATTGCTGCTGCCAAAAATTCCATTGTGTAATATCCTCCCTTAATGAATTCACATTATTTTTGAAAAAGTATGTTGTATATCATCTCAGCCGATTGCCGCTATTGCCGCAAGCGATCAGCCAAGCTAAAGCAATCTTAATGCTCCTCGTGTATAGAAGCCTGTGCGATGTAAACCATCGTCAAAATCGTAAACAGGAATGCCTGGATGGCACCGATAAATATACTGAAGCCCTGCCAAGCGATCATGATCGGAATCCCGAACACCCCCGCCATAATAATGGTGGCGATCAGAATTTCACCCGCGAAAATGTTGGCGAACAAACGCAGCCCCAACGTGATCGGCTTAAAGATTTCCTTGATCAGATTCAGCGGGAAGAAGAACCAATAAGGCTCGAAATAATGTTTGAGATAATGGTGCCGGTTACGCGTAAAGCCTAAATAGTGAACAATCACAAAAACTATCAAGGCAATCCCTAGTGTAACGGACAAATCCGCCGTCGGCGACTTCCACCACAACACGTGAGCATAATCGCTACCCTTCTCTTTTGCCCGATCAATGGCTTCTTGCGAAACCAAGTCGTAGCCCATCAATGTTACTGGCTCCTTGTGGTCTGTAATAACCGCGAACGGCAGACCGAGCAGGTTGGATATAAAGATAAACATAATCAAGGTTAAGCCAAGCGCAATCAAGCCCTTCCCCTTCTTCAGAGGCATGGCGCTTGCCACAATCCCCTGTACAAATTCCACGACCCATTCCATGAAATTTTGCAGCTTGCCAGGATTTTCAACTGATAGATTTCTCACTGCCAGGCGCGCCAGAATAAAGACAATAACGGCAGAAACGATGGTCGTGCCAATTGTCGATAAATCAAGGTTCAGACCACCAATCTCCCATATGGGCAATTCGTGCATTGCATCTCCCCCCTTTCAAGTCAGCGATTGCTTTTGTGGTTTATATTGGAAATGAAGCCAATAAAAAAGGATGCAACCGGAGTGAAGAAAATGCCGATCGCGGTCGCCAACACCTCAAACTGCTCAAGCTTGAGTGCTGCCATCACGGCGATTAACACAAGGCTCGCTCTGGATAAATAGCCGAGGCTGAAACGCCGTGCTTGATTTTCCAATACCAAGCGGGTTAATTGGATAATCTTTACATTCAGGAGTTGGGCGTTGATCAAACTGATCGAGGATCCTAGAATCAAACCGGCCATGAATGGCTTCGTGTCTGGCAGAAACGCCCATATCAGCAGACAACCCGCAAGCCATATCAGATAGACGCGGAGCAAGATTCTAAGCAGGGCCGAAAGGTCATTCATTCGCTTCCTCCAGGTAACGCTTGATTAGCAGCACGATGCTGAGGATACCAACAGCCAAACCGACCAGCACCCCCACAATTTTCCACGCAGGTTCTCCCGTGCGGCTGCCTAGAAAAGCGCCTCCAAAATATCCGGCTGTTATGCAAACAGCCACTTCCAGACCGATCAGGCTCGTCCAGCCCAGTGTCTTCCATGGGTTGTCTTGGCTCTTCTGGCCTTTCATATAGGAAACCTCCGCAATTTGCCCTCACCCATTGTATCGAAGGCATATGACATTTGTCAATTTGATAAATTTGAAATATGTGAACAGGATGTGAACGGAGCTGGCCGCTTATTGTCTCTTCCAAAATGATGCAGGATTGCCTGTACGATCCGTTCGGATGCGCGACCGTCCCCATAAGGATTCGCGGCTTCGCTCATACGTTTATACCGGGTTGAATCGGTCAGCAACGCGGCACATGTCTCGTACACGCGCTCCTCATCTGTACCGACCAGCTCCAGGGTGCCGGCATCTACCCCTTCCGGCCTTTCCGTCGTATCCCGCAGCACAAGCACCGGAACGCCGAAAGACGGCGCCTCTTCCTGCAATCCGCCGGAATCAGTCAGGATAAGATGGGTGTGCGGATAAAAGTTGTGCAGATCGGTCACATCAAGCGGATCCGTAAGATGAATGCGCGGATGCCCGCCCAGCATTTCATATGCCGGCCCCTTCACAGCCGGACTTGGATGAACCGCATACACAATAGCCACATCGTCAAATTCATCGGCGATGCGCCGTACGGCTCGGAAAATTCTGCGATGCGGCTCGCCTTGCGATTCCCTGCGGTGGGCAGTCATAAGGATCAGACGCTTGCCCCTGACTTCCTCAAGAATAGGATGGCTGTAATCCTTGCTGACCGTATATTGGAACACATCGGTGACAGTGTTCCCAGTAATGTATATCGTCTCCTCCGGCTTATTCTCCTTTCGCAGATTGCCCGCCGACCATTCAGTCGGAGCAAAGTGCAAGTCTGCCAGCACGCCGGTAAGCTGACGGTTCATCTCCTCCGGATACGGAGAGAGCTTATTCCATGTTCGAAGCCCAGCCTCTACATGGCCGACCTGAATTTGCTGCATGAATGCCGCAAAGCTGGCTAGAAATGTCGTGATCGTATCGCCATGCACCAGCACAACATCCGGACGCGACTCCTTGAGAATCGGTTCCAGTCCAGTCAACACACGCGAGCTGATTTCAGTAAGCGTCTGCTGCGCTTGCATGACATTCAGGTCATAGTCCGGCCTTATGTTGAACACCCTCAACACCGCATCCAGCATATCGCGATGTTGGGCAGTGACACATACGATCGATTCAATCTCCGCAGGGTGCTTGGCAAGCTCCAATACGAGCGGCGCCATCTTGATCGCCTCCGGGCGCGTGCCGAACACCGTCATCACTCTCAACTTTGCTGACATAAGCTCATCCCTTCCCGTCAGTTTCTTTCTACTTTTTACCTTAATTTATAGTGCTATGTATTTCGTATTAGGAACCGTGCATATGTTACTTTGTGCCGAACAGCCTGTCCCCCGCATCGCCCAATCCCGGAATGATGTAGCCGTGATCATTGAGATGGTCATCGATCGCCGCCACATACACATCGACATCCGGATGCGCCTCTTGAACCGCTTGAATGCCCTCTGGCGCTGCAATCAAGCACATCAGCTTGATCGACGCGCAGCCTCGTTCCTTCAATAATTTGATTGCGGCATTGGCCGATCCGCCTGTAGCCAGCATCGGGTCGATAACGATCAATTCCCGCTGCTGCACATCAGTAGGCAGCTTGACGTAGTATTCGACTGGTTGGAGAGTCTCGGGATCGCGATATAAGCCAACATGCCCCACCTTTGCCGTCGGATGCAGCTTCAATATACCGTCCACCATACCAAGGCCGGCGCGCAAAATCGGAATCAGTCCAAGCATGCGGCCGGAGATGACCTTGCCATCGGCGATCGCTACTGGCGTCTTGACCTCAACATGCTCAAGCGGCAGGTCACGCGTAATCTCGTATGCCATCAGCATCGCCACTTCATCGACGAGCTGTCGGAAATCCTTGGTTTTTGTATTCTCATCTCGTATGTAGGTGAGCTTATGCTGAATTAACGGATGATCGCAAACAACTATTTTTCCCATAATACCCTCCCATAAGGACCGAACTTTAAACCGAAACCATTATAACACTGACCCCTGCAGGATGAAAGGATGCATGTATATTTATGCCCGAATTTGTCAGATAGAAACCATCGCTCCCAGTGCGCCCTGCCTTTAATCGTCAATCTGCGCTTTCCTGTGCGCGGTGCCCATATCCCTGTCAGTCCGTACTTTCCTGAACGTCGTGCCCATATCCCTGTCAGTCCGTGCTTTCCTGAGTGTCGTGCCCACATCCCTATCAGTCCGTGCTCCCTGAGTGTCGTGCCCATATCCCTGTCAGTCCGTGCTTTCCTGAACGTCATGCCCATATCCCTGTCAGTCCGTGCTTTCCTGAACGTCATGCCCACAAGTACAGAAACTTACCCGGAGCTCAGAACGCTGTGCCTCTCTTCTCCCTTACAAACCATCTTCAACATGCAAAAATATTATTAAAACATCGGGTGCAGCCTGCCGTGTATAGGCATGACGCTCAGGAACGCTAAACAAATAACCTGGTAGGCGGCGATCCGACTTCTCAAACATATAGGCACGACACTCAGGTGACACTCAGGCAGGATACTCGGCTCGAACAAAGGCTTTCAAGTTCCACTCCATTTCCATCTCGCTCAACAGGCTGGTCAGCCCCGCTAACCTAAAGGACAGACAAGAGTTATCCCAGACGATCAACTCGTCAAACGCGCATATAGCAAAGAGCTGCTCCATGGTCCTTGCCGACCGCCGGAACAGCTCTTGTCGTGTATGCATGTAACTTGATATCCGTCACTTGCGGCATATATGGCCTCAAGCCACTAAGATACCTGACGATGAGTCGCCGCAGTGCTTAATATGCCAATCCTTCGTACAGCGGGAATTGGGCCGTCAGTTCCTTGACCATGCCGCGGGCTTTTTCATGAACAGCTTCGTCTTCCGGATTTTTCAGCACCATGGAAATGACCTGAGCAATGGTCTTCATGGCTGCCTGATCCATGCCGCGCGTTGTCACAGCCGGCGTGCCAATCCGGATGCCGCTTGTTACAAATGGGCTGGTCGGATCGAATGGAATCGCATTTTTGTTGACCGTAATATGCACGGAGTCAAGCAGCTTCTCGGCCACTTTGCCGGTGATATCCAGATTGCGCAAGTCCACCAGCATCAGATGGTTGTCGGTGCCGCCCGAAACGATCTGCAGGCCTTCCGCCATCAGCGATTCCGCCAACGTTTGCGCATTGGCGATCACATTGCGGCCATATTCCTTGAAGGATGGCTGCAGCGCTTCTCCAAACGCTACGGCCTTGGACGCGATCACATGCATCAGCGGACCGCCTTGGGAGCCAGGGAAGACCGCTTTGTCGATCGCCTGCGCCCATGCCTGGCGGCACAGGATCATGCCGCCGCGCGGACCGCGCAGCGTCTTGTGTGTAGTAGTAGTTACGAAATGCGCGTGAGGCACCGGATTCGGGTGCAAGCCTGCTGCAACGAGGCCGGCGATATGCGCCATATCCACCATAAACAGCGCGCCTACATCGTTTGCGATTTGACCGAGTGCGGCGAAATCAATCTCGCGCGGATAAGCGCTGGCGCCAGCCACGATCATGCGCGGCTTGTGCTTGAAGGCAAGCTTGCGCACTTCTTCGTAATCGATCCGGAACGTTTCCGGATCGACGCCGTAGCCGACGAAGTTATACAGAATGCCTGACGCGTTCACCGGGCTGCCATGCGTCAGATGACCGCCATGTGCCAAATCCATGCCGAGTACAGTATCTCCTGGCTTCAGGGCAGCCAGATAGACAGCCATGTTAGCCTGCGCCCCGGAGTGCGGCTGCACATTCGCGTGCTCGGCGCCAAACAGTTCCTTGGCTCGGTCGCGCGCGATATTTTCCACAACGTCCACATATTCGCAACCGCCATAGTACCGTTTGCCCGGGTACCCTTCTGCATATTTGTTCGTCAGTACAGTTCCGAGGGCTTCCATAACGGCTTCACTGACAATGTTCTCCGAAGCAATCAGCTCAATGTTGTCGCGTTGGCGTCCCAGCTCCAATCCCATTGCTTCTACTACTTCGCGGTCGGCTTTGCGTAAATGTTCCATTTCTCTTCCTCCTGTCGAATCATTCTTCATTCTATCCCGTTCATCTTGTATAGCAAGCCCGCTCCCCGCCGATCAGCTTAGGCCTCGTCCAGGCCGCATTCACATGCGCCTGTCCGAGCTGGCGGAGGCTTGGGCGAAACGGCACAGCCACCGGACGCAAGTGCATGCCGATCAGCGTATCGCCGATGTCGATGCCGGCATGCGCTTGAATGCGTTCAGCCAAGCACGCATCCTCCAGCTGCCGGAAAGCATGCGAGGCCATCGCACCGCCAGCCTTCAAGATGGGCACGGCGGCAACTTCCTCGAGGCCGAAGCGTACCAATTCCCGGCGCTCCACTACGAGCGCACGGTTCAAATGCTCGCAGCACTGAAAAGCTACAGCAAAGCCGTGCTCCCGCCGGACTTGCTGCACGCCATTCCACACGGCTGCGGCAATATCCTCGGCGCCTGAAGTGCCAATGCGCGCGCCTGCTATTTCACTGGTGCTGACGCCCATGACGATCAGGTGGGCCGGACCCAGGTTGGCATGTTCGGCCAATTCCCGGACAATGACAGCCGTATTTGCGGTAATTTGCTGCAAATTCATAAGCCAGAGCGCCCCCTTCTTATGGATGCAGCGTATAACTCTCTTCTAGCGAGCGGATTTTTCCAATGCGGTTTGCGTGGCGTTCTGCTTCGGAAAACTGTGTTTCCAGCCAAATCTGAACGATATCCTGTGCCAGACCCGGACCAATTACCCGTTCGCCCATGGCCAAAACATTCGAATCGTTATGCTCGCGTGTCGCCTTCGCCGAGAAGGTATCGTGCACAAGCGCACAGCGAATGCCTGGCATCTTGTTCGCCGCAATGGACATGCCGATGCCCGTCCCGCAAATCAGAATCGCCCGGTCCGCATCACCGGCGATCACCTTCTCACATGCCGGAATCGCATAATCTGGATAATCGACGGAATCCTCACAGGAACAGCCGACATCCTCAACAGCATGGCCCAGCTTCTCAATGAAGCTTTTCAGCTCTTCCTTCAACCTGTAGCCGCCATGATCTGCACCGATTGCCACTTTCATTTGCATACGCCTCCTTTTGCCACTAGCTTTCCCCAGCCGACTGCTTTCACCCAAAGTAAAAAAGAGCATGGCACGCACGTCAAACGTGCGTTATCCTTGCTCTTGCCCAGGCGACCGGCCGATACCTTCCGATGCTCCACCGTGGTTCATTCCACTTGTCGCCAGTTACATCGGAAGACTGTTCAATTACCCTCATCATACTCCAATCGTGCTTGCCTGTAAAGCCTGGAAAATGTCTGGTGCGCCACTTTTTACGTACTGGCTCCGCCCCCCGCATCTTGCGCGAGCTTGCGAACCAGCTTGTCCACTGCATATCTAATCTCCTCAGCGACAATCCGATAGTGCTCCTCGGTTCCGCCAAACGGATCGGCGATATCGTCGTCTCGCAAATGGTCAGCCAGCTGCTGCATACGCTCATGTTCCGCAGGCGCAATTGTTTCTCCCAACGCCTGCTTCGTCTGCAGTTCTGCCATGAATGCTTCCCACTCCATTCGCATCTGCTTCTGTTCCGAATCATTCCAGGCATACTCTTGCAGCGTATAAACCTTTTCTACGGTATACGGAAACATCTGTAAAATGGTGCGCTTATGCCCCTGCGTCATCGTCAAAATCAAATCCGCCCAGTCCACATCTTCCTGCTCCAGAGATCGGGATCGATGCTCTGTCGGGCAGCCAGCTTCACGTATGACCGTGGCAGCATGCTTGGACATCGGCGTACCATCGGCAGCAGCGACACCCGCAGAGCGAGCTTCTGCCGCCAGCATGTGTTCTTGGGCCATTTGCCGGAACAGCTTCTCGGCCATCGGACTGCGGCAAGTATTTCCGGTACAAACAAACAATACACGGACCAAATTCCGCACCTCCGTTTCTTCGCCTTGCCTTGAAACAGACACGGCCTTTCTTCCTTGACTATAGTATAAACTTTAAACCGAATGCCAACAAAATCACTCCGCCCAATGCCTCTCCGTACTCGCCGAACAGGCCCGATACCCGTCGCCCCAATAACAGTCCGGCTATTGACATAAGGCTGCCGAACAGGCCGAACACCATGACTGTCACAATCAAATCCGCCGCAAACAGGCCGAACGAGATGCCTACGGAGAACGAATCAATGCTTACACTAAGCGAAAAGACAAGCAGCCCCCAAAGCGTGCCGTAATCAAAGGAACGCGCGCCTTCCCCCCGCAGGGAACTATATATCATATGCAGCCCCAGCAGCGCAAGCAATCCTCCGCCTGCCGCAACCGCCACACCGCCAAGCAGCGAACCGACGTAATGCCCGGTGAACATCCCCATCAAAGGCATTATAATATGAAAGAGACCCACCACTACGCTGATCTTCAGCACGTCCAGAAGACGAATCCCCTTCAGTCCGATACCGATCCCCAGTGAAAAAGCATCCAGTCCGAGCGCGAAAGCCATAAGCAAGATCGTCATCCACTGCCCGAACGCAATTTCGATTGGTGACAAGCTTTCTTCCTCCTTATCGTCCGCCGTCCATTCATGCTTATGCGGACAAGGAGGGAAACATGTCTAGCCGATTGTTAGGACGCGGCCTGCGGCGGCTTTGCGCAGGCGGTTCATGATTGCGGCGCCGAGCCCGTGCTCGGGGTAGGCTTCCGCATAAATTTGCTCCGCCGCTTGCTCGTCGAAGGCGCGGAGCGACTCGTATAGCCCCCGCGCGGTTGAAGCGGGGTCAGCCAGGCTGCCGCATACTTGCACCAGCCCAGGGAAGGAGGCATAGACATCGGCATGCTCAGCGTAGGTGAGCAGTCCGACCCGCTTGCCCTGGGCCGCTGCCTCAGCGGCAGCCTTCCATATGTAGGCCGCCGTCTGCTTAGGCGGACCTGCGACAAGCGTCAGCTCGCCTTGCGGCGCGTAGTGCGCATATTTCATGCCGGGCGAGCGTGGCGCTGCCGCATGCTCGGCTGTTTCCGGCGCAACGGTCTCAACGCGCGGATGCACCTCGCGCAGCTGCTCGGCGCTGATGCCGCCCGGGCGCAGCACATAGACGCAGCCGTCGTTTACCTCGACGACGGTCGATTCCAGCCCGACACCTGTCGGCCCTCCGTTAACTACGCCGGCTATACGGCCGGCCAGGTCGTGGGCGACGTGCTCCGCGCGTGTCGGGCTTGGCCGCCCCGAGCGATTGGCGCTGGGCGCGGCCAAGGGACACCCAGCGGCGGCAATCAGCCGCCGGGCAAGCGGGTGGTCGGGCATGCGCACCGCCACCGTGGCAAGTCCCGCTGTCACTAGCGGCGACAGCGCGCCGGACTTCGCCGGGAGCACGACCGTCAGCGGCCCCGGCCAAAAATGCGCCATCAGCCGCGCGGACACATCGTCCGGCGGCTCGGCAATAGCGGCCAGCTGATCCAATTCTGCTATATGAACAATCAGCGGATTATCCGAAGGCCGGCCTTTGGCTGCATAGACCTTCTCTACTGCTGAGCTGGAACGGGCATCCGCACCGAGCCCATACACCGTTTCCGTCGGGAAAGCCACCACTTCCCCTTCGCGAAGCAAGCGTCCCGCTTCGCGAAGTCCTTCCTCAGTCGGCGGAATCAGGCCGGCTCCATTGTCCAGCTGCATGTTCGTATTTCGGGTTTCGTTCGCCATAAGCTGCTCCTTTACTTGAAAAAACCTTTGATCCATTGGATCAGCTTGTCCAGCCAATCCACCAGGAAGAATCTCAACTCCATTTCGCCCGCCACATCTGCCGATGAGATTTCCTGCGATTCTCTAACCTTGCCCTCCATATCCGATTCGCCGTCTTTCACGTCTTCCCCGGCCTCTTCAGCGGCGGCTTGACCGGACACCGTGTCCACGAAGCATAAAGGAGGAAACAGGACACACCACCAATTCTTCCCTTCGCCTTTCCCAATCGTGACAACCAGCGCTTCGTATAAGCCGGCGGGATAAACCCGATCCCCGTAAAGCTTCGCAGGAAACTCCACTTCACCCAACTGCACCTCGTAAGTGTATGAAGCTCCGCTTTCCCGAATCGTATTGCCGACCACCTGCTCCAGCACGTCCAGATTGCTTGAAACGAGCGCTCTCGCCTCTTCCAACGACATCGGCTCGGCCACCCATTTGTTCATTTGGTCCACTACCCGATCCCGAACTTGCCGCTTCAGCCATTGGTCATTGGCTCCATCGGAGTTGGCCAAAATTCTTAAGCGTATCGATTCCTCCGGAATCGCCGCTGCCGCCAACGGCGCCTGATTGCGCTGAGCGTCCCAAGACATGAGAAGCATAACTAGTATAAAGAGCAAATATCCATAACGGGCTTGCATTCGCATCGTATAAGCATCCTTTCTGCTGTCCAGGTTCAATCTAGTAGCCAGTATGGACAACAGAGGCAAATGCTATACTAGCAAACTAGCATTTTGATTATGCTAGTTTTCCGTTCACTAGGTCGCGGTTTGGAGGATGACATGGCGATCAATCCCCGCCAGGTCCTGAATTACCCTTACGCTGCGCTTGATTTCTCCTGCAGATTCAGCCAGACCTTGCAGCATGTCCGCTACCTCCCCGGCCTGGCCCTCGCCCACTTCAAGCCCGATCCAATCGGGCAATCGGGGCAGAAGCTTCAGTTGCTCGGCTAGGCGGCGGTACAACTCCAGCCCATCGTGCCCGCCATACAAAGCGGTTGGCGGTTCGTGTTCCGCCACCTCTGGAGACATCTGCTGCTCATCGGCCAAGGGCACATAAGGCGGATTCGAAATCAGCAAATCCGGCACAAGATGCCGCTCCAACCAAGGCTCCAGCAAATCGCCTTCGTAAAAAGAAATCCGCCCCGATACGCCATGGCGTGCGGCGTTTTCTCTCGCCACCGTGAGCGCATCTGCCGACAAATCGGAAGCCGATAGTTCCCACGCCGGTTCTTCAAGCGCCAGCGTAATCGGGATGATGCCGCTGCCTGTTCCAATATCCGCTACTAGGCCCGGACGCCATGCCCGGCCCCATGCCAGAGCCGCTTCCACCAACAGCTCCGTTTCCGGCCGCGGAATCAGCACGTGCGGATTAACCTGGAAGGGGCGCCCGTAAAATTCCTGCTCTCCGATAATATATTGCACGGGCTCACCTGCAGCCTTGCGCCGCAGCCAGCCTTCCCATTGTGCTTGTTTTTCCTTGGGAAGCGGCTCCTGCCAATCGAGAAACAGCTTGCTGCGGTCCCAGCCGAGCAAGCTGCACAGCATCCATTCCGTCACCCGCTCCGGGTTTTGCGTACTGCGGCTCTCCGCCGATGCTAAAAAAGAAGAAGCCTCCAAGTAGGCTTCTCGAATCGTCTTCTCCATGCTGTAACGCGCTCCCTCTTATAGCGCTTCCTGCTCCATTAACTCGGCTTGTTCGGCGACAGAAAGCGCGTTAATGATCTCATCCATTTCGCCTTGCAGCACCGTATCCAATTTGTGCAAGGTCAAGCCAATGCGATGATCCGTCACGCGGCTTTGCGGGAAATTGTACGTGCGAATGCGCTCGCTTCGGTCGCCTGTCCCCACCTTGCTCTTCCGCTCGCTCGCATACTTCGCCTCTTCCTCTTGGCGGAACTTATCGTAGATCCGTGCGCGCAGCACACGCATCGCCATTTCCTTATTGGAATTTTGCGATTTGCCATCCTGGCAGCTTACGACAATGCCCGTAGGAATGTGCGTAAGCCGTACGGCTGATTTCGTCGTATTGACCGATTGGCCGCCCGGTCCGCTGGAGCAAAACGTATCCACTCGAATATCGTTCTCGCTGATCTCAATCTCCACTTCTTCTGCCTCCGGCAGTACGGCCACTGTTGCGGTAGAAGTATGGATTCTGCCGCCGGATTCAGTCTCCGGGACTCGCTGCACACGATGCGCACCGCTCTCAAATTTCAGCTTGCTGTAGGCACCCTTGCCTCGAATCATAAAGACAATTTCCTTAAATCCGCCCAGGTCGCTCACACTCGACTCCATCACTTCCACTTTCCAGCCCTGCATATCCGCATAGCGCGTATACATGCGATACAGGTCTCCGGCGAATAAGGCAGCTTCATCGCCGCCGGCTGCACCACGAATTTCCACGATGACGTTCTTGTCATCGTTCGGATCCTTCGGCAGCAGCAGCACATGCAGCCGCTCCTCCAACTCTTCCTTGCGAGTCTGCAGCTCATCCAGCTCCATCTTCACCATTTCGCGCATCTCGTCATCCAGCTTCTCACCCAGCATTTGCTTGGCGTCTTGGTGCTGCTGCAGCACCTGCTCATATTCCTTGTAAGCTTCGTACGTCTCTTGCAAATCCGATTGTTCCTTCGAGAGCTCGCGCAGCTTGCCGGGATCGTTCGCCACGTCCGGATCGCACAACAGCTCGCTCAGTTTTTCATATCGGTCTGCCAGCGCTCTTAATTTGTCCAGCACGATGCTTTGCACTCCTTGCTTATAAAATAGGCTTTATACGTTAAACCGGAAGTGCATGACGTCTCCGTCCTGCACCACATATTCCTTGCCTTCCAGACGGAGCAAGCCTTTTTCCCTCGCCCCTGCCATCGAACCGGTCGCAATCAAATCCTCGTAACTGACAACCTCCGCGCGAATGAAGCCGCGTTCGAAATCGGAGTGAATCACCCCGGCTGCCTGGGGCGCCTTCGTCCCCCGACGTATCGTCCATGCCCGCACCTCTTGAACCCCTGCTGTAAAATAGGTATCCAACCCAAGCAGCACATAAGCTGCTCGAATCAACCGATTCAAGCCGGATTCCTCGAGTCCGAGCTCTTGCAGGAACATCTCCTTGTCTTCCCCTTCAAGCTCGGCGATTTCGGCTTCTACGCGGGCACTGATCACAACCACTTCGTTATTTTCTGATGCGGCAAATTCCTTCACCTTGGCGACATATGGATTCTCATCCGCATTCGCGGCCTCTGCCTCACTCACATTCGCCGCATACAATACCGGCTTCATCGTAAGCAAATGAAGATCGCGAAGCACGAGCTTCTCTTCATCCGTCAGCTCGATGCTGCGAGCCGGCTTATCCTCATACAGGACAGCTTTGACCTTCTCCAGGCAGTCAACCTCAGCGGCATACTGCTTGTTGCCGCCCTTCATATTTTTACGTGAGCGCTCGATTTTTCTTTCAACGGATTCGATGTCCGCCAAGATCAATTCCAAATTGATCGTCTCGATATCTCGAATCGGGTCTACTGATCCGGAAACATGCGTAATGTCGCTATCCTCGAAGCAACGCACAACATGCACAATCGCATCCACTTCCCGTATGTGCGCAAGGAACTTGTTCCCAAGCCCCTCTCCCTTGCTTGCCCCTTTAACCAAACCCGCAATATCTACAAACTCAAATGCCGTCGGCACAATTTTATTCGGATTCACAATGCCAGCCAGCTTATCCAGCCTTTCGTCCGGTACCTCCACAACCCCTACGTTCGGATCGATTGTACAGAACGGATAATTGGCGGATTCTGCGCCTGCTTGTGTAATTGCATTGAACAAAGTGGATTTGCCGACATTCGGCAAACCGACAATCCCTGCCTTCAGAGCCATATTCGGTTACACACTCCTTCTAAGTCCCAATCTATATTATTATATAGCAGGAAGGCGTTTGGCACAATGCAGCGCTTGTCACTTGCCAAAGATACCTGCGCTTTTTTACACTACACTTGAAAAAAGTTATCACCATGCAGGTGCGCAGTTATCACCAGCTTGTTCACAGAAAACCTGACATATCCACATGCTTATCCACAGCCTGTGTACAAAAACGAATACCTGTTCGCCAATAGCATGCAGCAGTCATGCAGCGAAACAAATGAAGCTAACGATTTGTTAGTATAGGGTGAAAGATCATGAACGAGGGGGACTTCAAGTGGACGACGAAAGATGGATGCAGGCCGCTATCGAGGAAGCCAAGCTTGCTGAGCAAAAAGGAGAGGTGCCCATTGGGGCAGTCATTGTCAAAAACGGCAGCATCATCGGGCGCGGACATAACCTGCGGGAAAGCTCTCTAGATCCGACTACACATGCCGAAATGATTGCGATTCGTGAAGCCAGCAAGAATCTTTCCGCATGGCGGCTTCTGGACAGCACTTTATACGTCACCTTGGAGCCATGCCCCATGTGTGCCGGCGCTATTCTTATGTCCCGGGTCAACCGCGTCGTATTTGGCGCAACCGATCCAAAAGCAGGCTGCGCAGGAACTCTTATGAATTTGCTGCAAGACCAGCGCTTCAACCACACTTGCGAGCTTACCGCAGGAGTCATGGCTGATGTTTGCGGGTCTCTGCTCACCCAGTTTTTCCGGAGGCTTCGCAAGGAACAATAGCTTCCCGCCATAGACATGGTGTGCATATTGGGGTAAATGAACCGTCATGCTTGCATAGATTTCGCGCCAATCTGACAAGCTATCCACAGAGCAATACTTATTCTTCTGAACTAGGAGGCGCGAGAAGATGACACAAGCACCGGCTAACGGAGACAAAAACCTCTTAAATGTAGCAGACAAGCTGGAACAAGAAGGCGTTAATGCCCAGCAAGCCCAGCAGCTGAATCAGGATATCAACGACCGAAGAAAAGATGCCAAAGAAACAGACACACCAAAAACTCCTGGCAACCCTTAAGGTTAAGGATTGCATGGCATGACTCAATGCTTTATCCGAGTGTAATCTGTACGGCACTTGAATATTGACAGTCCATGATTGGCTCCCTATAATTTTCTTAAATTGTGGAAAATAGAAATGAGGACCGCCCATGGCAAAATATGAATTGGATGACCAAGCATTATCGCTCAAGCTCTTTGTAGTGCTGTCCAAAGCACATAAAGTCCTGATGGAGATAAGTGCCAAGGATATCCGCAGGCATGGACTGTCCTTGACAGAATTTGCTGTGTTGGAGCTTCTATATCACAAAGGTGAAGTTCCGCTGCAGCAAATTGCAGGGAAGATCTTGCTCACAAGCGGCAGCATTACTTATGTTGCCGATAAACTGGAGGAAAAGGGGTTTATCCAGCGCAAACCGTGCGAGAATGACCGCCGTGTAACCTACGCAGTCATCACGAGCAAGGGCCAGGAGTTGTTTCACAGCATCTTTCCGGATCATGCCAACTTTATTCAATCGGCCATGAGCTCTCTCTCTGCACAAGAGAAGCAAACCGCCATTGCGCTTATCAAGCAGCTTGGTCAGGATGTGCAGCAGCGCTTTTCCTAGACCAAGTTTGGCTTGGGGAAAAAACAGGTCGGATCCAGGCCTGGATATTCTCTTGGTACACCAATGTGCCACAAGCGCGGAGCAAGCTTTTTCCCAATTGAAACGGGTTGTGCTCATGACGCTGCAACCACTGATAAAAAAATTCATCCACATATCGCTGCCGATGGCGTTCACTGACCCGTCGGTAGGCGGTCCGGATATAATTCTCTGCTTTGGATAGCAAAAAATTACGACATCTGTCTATCAAAGGATTATCTCGCAGACAAATTTTGTCCATACCGAATGGCAACGTTATTCCCTCCGAAGGATACCCTTCCTCCACGTTCATCCGATCGCATTCCTGCTTGTGCCCTTCCCTCTGACTCATCTCGTTCTCTAGCGTTCCAGCAACTTCAACGGAGACTTCCTTCTGGTTCATGCTCTGTCCAGAGCGAGAGCAAAAATCAACATCCACACCACCAGTCCACAATGATGGTTGCCCCTTGATCTCAATAGAGGACAACATATGCCTGCCATTGGATACCCGCATTGCGGCACGAATGACATGGAGCATTCTGAGCGCAGTGCGATAATGCAATTGAAGGACAGAAGCCAATCGATAAGCCGTACAGCGCTGATCAACTGCAACCCAATATATCGTAAAAAACCAATAGGCCAACGGCAATTTCGTCCCGTGCAAAAACGTATTCGCAGTCACGGAAGTCTGATTGCCGCATGCCGTACATTCATACAATCTTCTATTGTTGATGTAATAATAATGATGTCCCGCGCACCGTGGACATAAAAATCCATTCGGCCATCTTAAATAAAACAAAGCCTTGCGGCACGCCTCTTCCTCACGAAAGCAGTCCATAAACCGCCGCAGACTGGACAATGTATCGCCCGTTATCAGCTTCTTCCCCTCAGCAGCATCAGCCGGCAACTTCCATCCTGCATCTTGAAAGAAAAACCCGCCTAACCACTTCCTTACCCAATCGACATCTCCGCCGGATGAATCTGAATAATCTGATATATTTGCAGACCCTTCTGTTCCTATAAATTCGTTCTGCCTGCATCCTTTCGACCCACTTTCAACATTCATCGCGTGCACCCGCTCCTTTCAAGTATTGATACAAGAAAGAGGCTTCACCCTGTGGATTGTGACCTATGTGACGCCAGCCTGCTTCCAAGAACCTATGATCACAGTATACCGAACATTTGTTCTTATTTCAAGTGTTTATGCAAATAAAATTCCACAGATTCCCGGAATGTGAGAACAACTAGTTCTCCTAGCGCTTTCCTGATCGTGATGCTTATATAGGCTTTTTTAGGTGGCGTATTTTGCTCCTGATTGTAATGCCTATACGCGCTGGGTGGCGATGGACGGTGAATTCCTTGATGGTAGTGCCTATATACGCTGAATGGTCATGAGCGGTAGGGTTTCCTGATTGTAATGCCTATATACGACGGATGGTGACGAGCGGTAAGGTTTCCTGATTGTAATGCCTATATACGACGGGTGGTGACGAGCGGTAAGGTTTCCTGATTGTAATGCCT